>JAITDR010000002.1 GCA_031282465.1 Desulfovibrio sp. | reverse complement strand
GACATGGGCGCGGCGCTCTGGCAACGCTTCCGCGAACGCGCGGAAAAAGCCGACTCCCTCGGCGGCCCGTTCCGTCTGCGGGCCGGCTTGCGCTACACGGATGCCGGAGGCGGCACACAACGCGCCACGGCCTTGCTCTGGGGCAACGGCAAAAGCGGCGACCCCCTGCCCCTGCGCCTCGACCTGCAGGCGGGCATGGGGATAACCGCGGCAAAAATCCGCGAAGACGCGCAGTCCACCCTGGTGTATGTTCCGCGCGAAAACGCCGCCTATATGTATCAGGGTACGCGGCGCGCGCCGGCGGGCGAGGACCCGGCTTCCCGGCAACTCCCCCCCGAGTCCTCCGGGCAAAACCCGGAGACGGCCTTCGGCGTGCCCCTTCCTCTTTCTCCGGCCGAACTCGCGCTGCTGCTCACCGGCCGCTGCGGGACGCTCTTCCTGCCGCCGGGCGGCAGCGGCGCGGTTCCCGAAAACCGCCCCGTCCCCGGCGGTTACTCTTACGCGTTGCGCGAAGCTGCGTTGCCGGGAGAACTGGAACTGTCCCCGGAGGGCGCTCCGTTGCGCTGGCGTGGGGACAACGGCTGGACAATCGAAATCGACGAAGCGGCCGCCGATGACCCCCTGCGCCCGGAACGCCTGCGCATCGCGCACGCGGGGGGCCGCTCGGCACTGATTGAGGTCCGCGATACGGAGCGCGTTTCCCCTCCCTACAGCGGGGAACAACTATCCCTGACGCTCCCTCCCGGAACGACGTTGAAGACCCCGCAACGCACGGCGGCGCTTTGAAACGCGCGGAGGACGCACAGATGCCCGGCGACACCGTTTTCATAGCCTCCGACCATGCCGGTTTTGTCCTGAAGCAGACATTGTGCGCCGATCTGACGGAGCTGGGTTTCCGGATGGAGGATCTGGGCCCGCAATCGGCGGAAAGCTGCGATTACCCGGTCTTTGCGCATGCGCTCTGCGCCCGTGTGGCGGCACACGACGGCCGCGGCATTCTTATCTGCGGCACGGGCATAGGCATGTGCATGGCCGCCAACCGGCACAGGGGCATCCGCGCCGCGCTCTGTACCCATGAATATACGGCGCGCGCCTGCCGCGCCCACAATAACGCCAACGTGCTCTGTCTGGGCGCGCGGGTCGTCGCTCCGCCTCTGGCCGCGGAACTGGCGGAGATTTTCCTGCGTACCGCGTTCGAGGGCGGCAGGCACGCCCGCCGCACCGCGCTCATCGAACCATAGAGGATTGAACGATATGCAGCTTTACAACGCGCTGTCCCGCAAAAAGGAAGACTTTATCCCGGTGCGGCCGGGTAAGGCTTCCGTCTACGCCTGCGGTATAACAGCCTATGATTACTGTCATATAGGACATGCGCGCTCGGCTGTGGTCTTTGATGTCCTGGTCCGCAGGCTGGAACAGACGGGTCTGGACGTGACTTTTGTGCGCAATTTCACGGATGTCGACGACAAAATCATCAACAGAGCCGCCGGGGAAGACACGACGAGCGACGCGGTGGCCGAGCGCTTTATCCGGGCCTTTCATGAGGATATGGACCGCCTGAACGTGCGCCGGCCCGACGCTGAACCCAGGGCCACCCGCTATATTGACGCCATGACGCAACTTTGCCGGATACTGGTCGACAAGGGCCACGCCTATGCCGCGCCCGGCGGGGACGTGTATTTTCGCGTGCGTTCCTTTGCGGGCTACGGCAAGCTCTCCGGCCGCGATCCGGACGAACTGCGCGCCGGGGCCAGAGTCGCGCCGGGCGAGGAAAAGGAAGACCCCCTGGATTTCGCCCTCTGGAAAAGCGCCAAACCCGGCGAACCCGCCTGGGACAGCCCCTGGGGTCCGGGACGCCCCGGCTGGCACATTGAATGCTCGGCCATGAGCGCGCAGGAACTCCCCCTGCCCCTGGATATACACGGCGGAGGCCAGGATCTCATCTTCCCCCACCACGAGAACGAAATCGCCCAGAGCGAAGCGGCCTGGGGCCGTGAGTTCGCCCGATTCTGGGTGCATAACGGTCTGGTGCGCGTGAACTCGGAAAAAATGTCGAAATCCCTGAACAATTTCAAGACGGTCCGGGATATTCTCGACGATTGCCCGCCCGAGGTTCTGCGTTATTTCCTGCTCACACGCCACTACCGGAGTCCCATGGATTTTTCGGCGGAGGCCTTGGCGGAAGCGGAAAAAAACATGCGGCGCATTTACGAAACGCTTGATTTGCTGGAGCAAGCCCCGTCCGGTTCCCCTATCGGCGCGCCCGGCAATTCCGGCGCGCCGGGCGAATCCGTGGAGACGGCAAAGGAATTCGAGCGGCTGGCCGTCGCCTGGGAAGCGGCCCTGGACGACGATTTGAACACCGCCGCGGCCCTCGGGCACATCAACAGCCTGCTGCATCTTGTGCAGCGCGTCATGGACGACAAGGCCCTGCGCGCCGGCGCCGGGACGCGGCATCTGCCGGCCCGCGCCGCCGCCATGCTCCCGGCCTGGCGGGCGGTCTTCGGCATCTTCCTGCTGCCTCCCGGGCAATTTCTGGAAGACTTGAAGCGTTTGCGCGCCGCGCGCAGGCGCATAGACGTCGCGCAGGTGGAAGCCATGTTGCGGGAACGGACGGAAGCCAGAGGACGCAAGGATTTCGCGGCCGCCGACAGGCTGCGCGCCGCGCTTGCCGACCTGGGCGTGGAGGTGCGCGACTCGGCGCAAGGTTCGGAATGGGACGTGCCGTGAACACCACCCTGTTTCGCCGCAGCCTGCGTATCCCACTGTCCGCAGAGGGACGAAAAACTGCCCGTAGCAGGCGTGCGAAGCCGTGAAGGTCCCTGCATTTCACCGTCGGCCGGAGGAGACGCCGAGCCGGTCCCACGCGCGGCGGGATGTGAAACGGCGCATCTGTTGCGCCTTCATGTTGCCGTTCCTGCTTCTGAATATGGCTGTATTCCCCACCGGCGCGTCCGCTTGGGGCGAGTTCACCCTGAAAGACGAAAAAGAGCTGGGGGAAAAATTCAACATCCTCATCCGGTCCCGTATGCCCCTGGTACAGGATGCGGAAATCGTCGGCTATGTGCGGGGTCTGGTCGACCGTCTGTCGCGGGCTATGCCGAAACAGCCTTTTCCTTTCACGGTAAGCGTGATCCGGCACAACGCCGTCAACGCCTTTGCCTGTCCGGGCGGGTATATTTTCGTGCATACCGGCCTGCTTCTGGCCATGGAACACGAGGCCGAGGTCGCGGGGGTGCTGGCCCATGAAATGGCGCACGTCACCCAGCGGCACATTGCCTCGCGCATAGAGAACAGCCAGATTGTTTCGGTGCTTTCCGTGCTCGGGATGCTGGCCGGGGCGCTTATGGGCGGGTCGGCCGCGTCCGCGGCCGTCGCGGGGTCTATGGCGGCCGGGCAGGCTGCCATGCTCAGTTACAGCCGCGCCGACGAACGCGAGGCCGACCAGGTGGGCATGAATTATCTCGCGGGCGCGGGCTATGACCCAGGCGGCATGGTCGGGGCTTTCCGCATCCTGAGCCGCAGGCAGTGGCTGCTGGGCAGTGAGGTGCCGCCCTACCTGTCCACCCACCCGGCCCTGACGGAGCGGGTCAAGGACATGAGCGTGCGCGTGACCCGTCTGCCCGCCTCACGGACCGTGGACGACACGCGGTTTCTGCGTGTGCAGGCCCTCGTGCGGGCCAGGTACGGCGACCCCGATCGTTCCGCCGCTGCCTTTGCCGGGCAGATGCAGGGCGCGGGCCGCTGCATGGCCCTTATGGGCATGGGGATTCTCAGTTCCCGGCGCAATCGTGTCAAGGACGCCGCCGACTATTTCGATTCCGCTCTGACCTGCGCTCCGGAGGACGAGCTGATCGTGCGCGAGGCGGGCAGCTTTCACTACCTCAAGGGCGACAAAGGCCGGGGGTCGGCGCTGCTCCGGCGGGCCGTCGACATGAATCCCGACGATACCCATGCCCTTTATTTCCGGGCCAGGGACCTGGAGGACGAAGGCAGCACGGGCACAGCCCTGGATTATGCCCGGCGCGTGCTGCGCAAGGAACCCGAAGACCCGGAAGTGCACGAACTGCTGGCGCGCCTCTACGGCGCGGAGAGAAAAATGTTCGACGCCAACCTGTCGATGGCGTACAGCGCCCTCTACGCCAACGACAAAGGCAGGGTCAAACGCTTTTACGACAAGGCCAAAGCGTTGGCTTCCGCCGCGAAAGACAAGCAGTCTCTGGAGGCTTTTGAAAGAAAATACAAGGAACGCCGGGAGTTCTGGTAATGCTTGAGGCGGGTATTATTCCAGGGATGCTTTCGTTTCTTAAAACTCTTACTCCGCGCTATGTACGCGGCCTGTGCGGAATAATCCATGCGACATTGTCAGAATGCCGCGTCAAGGTACTGAACAACTTGTCGAAAAACACCAATCCGCGCCGCGACACCACCTTGTGATGATTCATCAGACCGATAACCCGGATGTCTTCATTGCGCAGAAGCGTGACGATATCCGCCAAAACGGCCCGCTCATCCCGCAAATCACGCTTCCTCCAATCTATGAAGTCTACGTCGACATTGTCGTCGTCATGCTTTCCCGATGGTCTGTTGTATTTTGAAATTGCCGTAAATCCCGAAGCGCGCAATCGCGCTTCAAGTTCCTCGCACATGGTGTTCCACGGTGGGACAAAAACGGGCAGCAACATGTTGCCGAAAATCTCCTCGAGTTCCCTTTTATGCTTCAGGATTGCGCTTAACGCCGCCTCCACATCACAGCCGGAAGGAAATTCACTCGCGTTGCGGCCCGGCCCGGCATTGTTCCTGTGGCATATGCCGTGCATGGCGGCATACGCTCCGTATTTTTTGAGCAGCGCAATTTGCCCGGCACTGTATCGCCGCAGCTTGTAAGGAGCAACGGCGAACACCGCCGGAATACCGTAGCGGTCGAGCAGGGCAAGCATGTTCTCAAGGCGGCGCTCATGCATCTTGCGGCGCAGTATGTTCCTTCCGTCGCCGCCGACATCGTCGTCCCGCCACCAAAAGGAAATCCCCCGCCTGCTCCGCAGGCATTCCGCAAATGTCTCCCACTCCCCGGCATCGGCTGCACCGGGGGTTGCCGCGTTACCGGAAATTTCCGGAAGCAAACCCCTGTCCCCAAGATACGCAATCGCTGTTTTCAACATGCTCACTCCTCCGGCCGGGAAGTCTCCGGCACCAAAGCGCATACTTGCCGAGTCGGTATTATCATGGTATTTTCAAAAAGCTGCAACAGCGCATTCGGGCTTCCGCCGTACAAAGGCGCAAAGGAGCGAACACCTGTGAAACAGGAAATTATCCCGCCGAAATACGACTTCATGTTTAAACGTATATTCGGCGACCGGGGTAATACCCGTGCGCTAGTCGACTTTCTCAAAGCTGTGCTGGATCTCCCCGACGAGGAATATAAAGCGCTTATTTTTGTCGATCCCAATCTCTATCCCCGGTATTGGGGCGGGAAGCGCTTTGTTCTTGATCTGAAACTGGAAACACACTCCGGAAAGGTTATTGATATTGAAATACAACTTTCCGATACTTATGAAATGAAGGAACGCATTGTCGCCTACGAGTCACGCATGATCAGTGATCAATTAGGCGAAGGTGAAACTTATAGAGTACTTACAAAAGCAATAACCATACTGATAGTGGATTTTACTCTGATTGAGAATGCGGATGACTATCATCAAAAATTTATGATACGCAATGAAAGTGCGAGCGTTATTTTATCGAATATTTTTGAAATTCATACAATTGAATTGACAAAGATACCGTCTGCTGAAGACGGAAACATACTGTGGCGCTGGTTAAAGCTCCTGAAAGCCACACGTGAGGAGGAACTTGATATGTTACAACAACACTACCCTGATCTGCAGGAACCGATTGTTCGGATAAAGGAACTGAGTGCGGACGAACTGATGCGTGAAGAGCGGCTTGCCTACGAGAAAGCCCGCCGTGATGAAGCGGCCCGTCTCTACTATGCAACCCATAATGGTGAGGCTAGAGGCAGGGTGGAAGGCAGAGCGGAAGGCAAGGCGGAAGTTGCCCGCGCCATGTTGAAGGCCGGAATGCCGATCAGCCAAGTGGCGGAATTATCAGGACTTGCTGTGGAAGAAATTGAAGCATTAAAAGAACAACGGCATCAGTAGCGGCGGTCTGCGGCGCTATCAGAAATTTGAGCGCGGATCATTGTTAACCGGACAGCAATGATGCTTATCCGAACAGAGTGTTGGTAGAATCAGTCACACATATTTGCGAGGACGCCGGCATGATCGTTTATCAATTTTATTCTGAACTTGAAAATTACAACCCCAAGATTTGGCGACGATTTCAAGTAAGTGGCGATATAACGGTCGCGAGGCTTGGATACATTGTGATGACGATGTACGAGATGAAGGCGAGCCACTTGCTTGCCGTTGAACACGAGAGGCCGTTTCTGACGGCAGCCGGCAGGCAAAGCAAGAGAATGGAATTGATTTGCCGGTATGATATGCCCGACAATGCTGAAAATTATGATGATGATGACAGCGAAGACGCAACAAGGACCAAATTGTCGAAGCTGAATCTTGAAGCCCCTTCCCGCGTGGTGGTGTGGTATGATTTCGGGGACAACTGGAGGGTGTTGGTTACTCTTGAAAAGGAGCTTGACGAGCCTGGCCTGCCCGCCGAGGAACTCCCCCGTGTACTTGCAGGCGAAGGCTTCGGCATCGTGGAAGATTGCGGCGGTATATACAGACTCGCGGATTTGGCGCAGGCGTTCAAGAAGAGAAAGGGGGAGGAATACGAAGAGTACCGTGAGTGGCTCGGCGTGGATTCTTTGGATTTAACGAAGTTTGATTTGGACGATATGAATTTCCGGTTGAAAAAAATACCGACCATCTACGCCAAAATCTACGAACGGCGCGCCTACCCGTCCCAACGCTCCATAGATCTGATTGAGAGAAAGTATCTCAAAAAACCTGAAAAACGTGGAACTTGAGTTCATGAGCCGGTGCGCTCAATACTGTCCGTCTACGCTATACGTTTTAACAGGCTAAGATTATACGGATCTCCCTGTTTTCGTTGATTTGGATTCAGCAGTTCGTCCAAGTCGGCCGTACTGAGCAGATTGAGCAAGGCTATTTTAAAAATCTGCTGCATAGGCACCCCGATCTTGCTTGAAAATTTTTGGTATGCCGGAAGCAGATATACGGCCATCGCGGTATATATTTGAATGAGTACGGCATTTTTCGTATTGCCGACAAAGCTCTTGATACGCAAACACTGCTTTCAACATGCTCACTGCGTGGACCGGGAAGCCTCCGGCACCAAGATATGTCTCAGCAAGTTGGACAACAATGTGTTTTGACGCAGAAACTCCTCCGCATCCATGGATTTGTACCGATCCGGCGTCCAAGAATTGTGCAGGCAGATAATGCCGCTGTTGTTGAGCGCGGCATCAATAGGATAATCGCCGAAATAAAAGTCGGCATAGCTTTCTTCAAGACTGAGGTTGCCGTAATCCCGGTTGTTTTCAGGCAAAGCATTGACTGCAAGCCGGTCTATGGATTTGAACATTTTTGCGCCTGCAAAACGCAGCGGCCAAGCAAGGATGGAATTACCCATGAAACTCCAGCGCTCCATATAGCGCGTCAAAAGAAATCTAGGGAATCTCTTACAAATGTGTAAATATTTGTTGTAATATTTATGGAGAAAAATATTCAATTTTACTCTTTTTTCCCAGTAACGCAGAATTGCGGCATTCTTTTTCGCGACAATAAAGCCTATATGCGTACCAAGCAAGGTAAATTCGGCATCGGAATATAATAAATCGCGGGCTTTTTCTGAAGTGACGATGGTGTCCGTATCAAACCATACCCCGCCCCAACGCCTCAATACGGCGCAACGTATCGCATCAGCCTGCTTGGACAGCGAGAAATTGCTGTACAGGCTCTTATCATAGCAATCCTTGCCGAGCCATTGGTCAAGATTTGCGTAATCAAGGACAACGATTTCATAGTCAGACAAAAATTTTTCCCACGTCCGCATGCACAGAGTGAGATAGCCGGGGATGTGCTCACGCGGTTCCCAAAATGTAAAGATTTGTTTTTCCATGTACCTACACCTGCCTGACAAGGCTGCGTAAGAGGACTATGTCGGAAATCCGCAGTCTTCGCAAGGTCGTGCAGCCGCAGAAAAAAGAAGCCGGCGGTTATGAAGAAGTGGATGTAGCTTCGCTGGAACTGACTCAACCTTGATCTGTAGGGGTTGAAAATGTGACACTTCATGCGGCGAAATTGCTTGAGTTGCCTGAAATTATACAAGAATCCGGACTTACGCAGGCACAAATCAGCATGTCTCCGGCAGGGATTGAGCGCAACCTTCCGGCAACGCAACGGCTCCACCTTGCATATTCGCAAGAGCACCATGCCCGAAGCCGGACAGCAGCGCATCTATGCGGCCCTTGGCCTTGCTGAGCGCCCAGGAGGGGTAAGACGACACTCTGTGCCTGTCGCAAATACAAGCATGTAGTGCCTGTACTCTGGCGCGCATGCCTCGATATACCGAATATATTACTTTTTTTGCTGTATGTTAAACTTGGGCTAGGGAAAACTGCAATCGAGTGCAAAGAGGGGAAGCCGGACTTTGGCGAACCCGGCAGATTCGAACGACTGCGAGGCAACTGAAAAATCGGAATCAGGAATTATCGGTCAGCGGAAAAAACGGCATGGACAGACAAGAAGCAATCCGTCTCTTTGTCGCCGTGGAGATGTCGGCGGCAATCAGGAGTTCCCTTACTGAGTTGCGGTTTCATTTTCCCGACTTGAAATGGACGCCGCCCGACAACCTCCACCTGACGCTTCGCTTCATCGGCTCGGTGTCGGAAGCAAGTGCGGCGACGGTACAGCAGGCGCTTCACGGCATCCGGCACGGCGCTTTCCGTTTGACTGTGGGCGGTCTTGGTCTGTTTTGTCGGAAAACCGGCGGCGTCGTATGGGCCGGCGTGCATGAGGAACCGGCGTTGCGGAAGCTCAAGCGGCAAGTGGACGAGGCATTATACTGCTCGGCCGGGCTGAGTTTGCCGGGTGAGTCTTTTTCTCCGCATGTGACGTTGACCCGCCTGAAAAAAGCGCCCCCTCCGGCGCTGAAAACTCCGGTGAGAGAAAAATCCGGGGAAAGCTTTGGAGAAATGCCGGTAACGTCCTTTACGCTCTTTCGTAGTTATTTGCACCGGTCCGGGGCCATTCATGAACCGGTGGAAAGATATGCGCTTGTTCCGGAAAATCCGCGTCTTGGTGAATAACCGCAAGGAAAATACCTGCGCCGGGAGAACGAAATGCTGTCGTCATTCACGCTCAGGACAGAGAAAGAAGGGTTTTACGACATTACGCACGCCGTCAGGGAAGCTGTCGAAAAGAGCGGCACGGCGGCCGGCCTGTGCGTTGTGTACTGCCCGCATACAACAGCGGGCATTACCATGTTCACTCCCGTCGAAGCACCATCCAGGCATACCATGTTTCACGGCGGGGAGGCGACAGTTCCATCCACGCTCCGCAGTCAAGCGGGAGGAATCCGGCGCTCCGGGCCTGACCGCGCAGTTCAGGGACAGACCGGTACCGCATGACGTGGAGTTCTTCCAGGTCGCTGCTTTGTCCCGACAGCTTGTTGTGCAGCCGTATCGTGTAGTGCACTTCCACGATGTTGTCCGGAACGCGAAGCCGGGGAACCGCCTTGCGTTCCACACGCACGGACTCGTCTTCCATGATTTTCAGGCGTTCGACCGGCGGGTCGCTCAGGACGCCCGCGCTGTGCCAGAAATCAAAGAAGAACAATCCGCCCGGCTCAAGGTGTTCCCGCGCAGTGACCAACAGCGCATGGGCGGTCTCGTCGCTCGTCTGGTAACTCATGACGTGGAACAGGGATGTCGCGGCGTCAAAGACGCGCCCCAGCCTCACATCGCATGCGTCGCCGCGCCGCAGTTCCACCCGCCCGGACAGGTCGGGGGCGCCTTCCAGATATTCCCGCCCCATACGCAGCATGTTTTCCGACCTGTCAACTCCTACAACGCGTATGCCCGCATCGGCAAAGCAGAGGGCGTGTTTCCCTGTGCCGCAGCCGAGGTCCAGCAGGGATCGCGGGCGCAGGCCATGCCCGGCCATGACTTCCGCAATAAAGCGCGTTTCTCCCGCGTAGTCTTTGTCGCTGTAAAGCAGATTGTAATAGTGCGAATAATCGCCGAAAACGGACATGTATGCCTCCCTGCAGCCGCAACCGCACAGTGACCGTACCGGTATGGCGGAAGCGGGTCTACCCTCGCCGTAGGCTTCGGACAATGTCAAAGATTTGCGAAATGTTTCGCTTTTTTGCGCTGTGCGGCCGACGCGGAGCGTTCGCCGCTCCGCCTGCGCGTAAAAGGAGAAAACCTTTGCCGGGGAGGCCGTTCCGTAGTAGGAAGCTCCTTG
>JAITDR010000157.1 GCA_031282465.1 Desulfovibrio sp. | reverse complement strand
GTCTTCGGCGATGCGTGAGGCCTGTTCGACGTCGGCGAGCAGATCGCGGAGCAGGGTATCAGCGTCCGATTCCGGGAGCGTGAGGGGGAATTTCACGGCGCGGTTGACGGCTTCGTGCAGTTCCTGAACCATCATTACCAGACGGTCGAAGACGTCGCGTTCAAGGACTTCGGGATTGAACGCGCCGCCGGCGTGCAGGCCGGCAATCTGCACCGGAGGCGTTTGCCGGTAGACGGTGAGCCGGGCGCCGGGCGGCAAGGGTGAGCCGGAGAGCGGGAAGACGACGGTTGCGTCGCCGGATGCGGTGACGGCGATGCGGTAGTTGCCGGAGGGGTCGTATTCCGTGCCGTCGGCGGCGGTGCAGGTCAGGCGGACGTCCTGCGGCCGGCTGAAAGGGAACGGAACGGGAAACTCCGTCGCGGCGCCGTTGCCCGCGTAGATGATTTTGGTGAGTGTGGTTTCGACGGTCATGGCTCTTTCCTTTACGATTTACAGAAAACAGGACTATATGCGGGGAATCGGGACTATTTACAGAGGACGGGCCGGCTTGCGGGGAATCGGGACTATTTACGGAGGACGGGCCGGCTTGCGGGAAAACGGGATTGTGTCGAGGGGCGGATTGACTTTCGAGGAACGCCTGTGGGATAGGGCTCCGCATGAACAGAGACACCCTGATTTTCCTGGCATGTTCGTACGGCGCGATGCTTTTGGGCGTATGCCTGCCGCAGTTCGGCGAACCGTTGCGTCACCTGGTGACGGTGATGCTCATGATTCAGCTTCTGCTGTGTTTTCTGGACACGACCGCGCCGGGCGCGGCGTCCGGCGCCGTTGATATTACCGGTCTGCCCCGCTTTCTGGGGATAAAGATGCTGCTGACGCCCCTGGTCTGCTGGGGCATTTTCGCCGTGCTTTTGCCGCGTTATGCCTTGGGGGCGATACTCATGGGGGGCGTATCCATAGGTGTGACGGCGCCGTTTTTCGGCAGGCTGGCGCGGGCGGACGTGCCGTTCATCATAGCCGGGGTGGTGGCGAGTTGTCTGATTTTGCCGCTGACGATGCCGGTATTGGTGGTAAGTTATCTGTACGTTGCCGGACAGGAGGCCGGGTCGGGGTTGTGGGCGGCGTTTTTGAAGACCGGGTTGGCGCTGGCGTTGTATATTTTCGTGCCGTTCGTCGTTGCGAAGGTGATGTGGGGAGGAGCGCCGAAGTTGGCGGAAGGGGTTTTGCGCCGGCGGTATGTGATTTCGGTATCATCCATAGCCTGCAGCATGTTCGTGATTTTTTCGCGGTTTTCCGAGCCGTTGCGGGCCAATCCTTTTATGGTGGCGGAAGCGTCGGGCGGGGCTTTTTTGCTGGCGGCCGTTTTTCTGGGCACGGGCATGCTTGCGGGGCGGGGCCGGAGCGCGGCCCGAAGCACGGCCTATATGGTGAGCATGGGCACAGCCAACAACGGTCTTATGCTTGTCTTGTCGGCGCAGCTTTTCGCGTTGCCGGAAGTGTTGGTAGCGGCGATGTATTCCGTGCCGTTGTTTCTGTTGCTTATTCCGTACCAGCGTTACGCGGCATGGAAGGGAAAGCGCGAGCGGGCAGCATGAATGGTTTCACAAGGAGATTTCGAGCCGGAGGATTTGTAGCGGAGGATTTACGCCGCCGTCTGCGAAAATTTATTATTGTAAAGTTTTCCACGGCGCGTTACGATGTTCGCTCAAGGAAGCAACAGCCCCGCGGTCCCGAGGTGCCGATGCCTTCGGGAGTGCGCCGGTTTCTGCGATTTCTCGTTCAAACTCAAGGCGGGAGAAAAACGATGTACGGAGAGAGTGATGCTCTCACGTTTGAAGAAGTCACCCCCGATCACTTGAAGGGTGTACGTCCGGTAGCTTTAGATGAAGCGGCTGTATCGGCCTTTTTGAACGGAATGTATCACAGACTTCCTGAATAATGATATTTTGAAGCAGACCTACAATATAAAGCTTCAGAAATTCTGCGCAGAGTACTGAGGACCATATAATCCAATCCATTGTCTATATCAGCATAGGGGCATCCGTCGGAGCTGTTCTGCGATGGACGCTTGAGCTGATGCTGAATGCGGTTTCCGTGCCCGTCCCTCTCGGTACGTTGACGGCCAATCTTCTCGGCGGGTATTGCGCCGGTCTTGCAATGGGCGTATTTACCGCTCTCCCCGGCTTGGGGCCGGAATTGCGTCTGCTGATGATTACCGGATTTCTCGGCGGATTGACGACATTTTCCACATTTACTGTGCAGGTAGGCTTGCTCTTACAGGAGCAACGCATCATGTCGGCCATGGCCGCCGTTGCCCTGCATGTTTGCGGTTCTCTGGCAATGCTGTTTTTGGGCATGAGGACGTTTGCCGCTCTCAAAGCAATATTTCGATAACGCAATCTTTTATTTTATTACGCTGAGAGCGCACAGAATTACTATCATAAGACCGATTTGCGCCAATGCAATTCCCAACATCCAGTTAAGAAGTTCATGTCTTTGTTCTGCAAGTGGAATTTTGAGATCATTTCCGCGGAAACGCCGCACAGATATTGACGGAGAGGCACTCCCCTCACGGGTTCCATGAAAATTTCAGGGACGGGGTTCTGAACGCGCCGGGAAGCGTTGCCGCGCTCACGTTTGCCGGGGTTCGCGTCCCGCTTGCCTTGGCATACTGTCCGATACCGGAAGCGATACCGCCGAGCAGGGAGCCGGCCATGCCGAGCGCCGCCGCTCCGCCGTCGTTCCCGGCCTGTTCACCTTGGTACAGCGCGGCGTTGCGCTTGTTCAGCGCGTCGGTCTGCGCGGTCTGGTGCCTCCAGGCGCGTTGTTGCGCATCATTCATGATGCTTTGGGAATCGTGCTGGTGTTCGGCGGCGGCTTCGGCCAGCAGGGAAAGGTTGGCGCCGGAGTCCAGAGTGAAACCGGACGCGCCCATGGTTGCGCGCATGTCGGCCATTTTGCGGGCTGCGTCGCGCTGTTGCCGTTCGCGCTCCGCGATGCCGGCGGCCGTTTCGGCGCGGGCGAGCTGTTCCTGCGTTGCGGCTTCGTTTTCCGCGATTTGGGCATTGTAGGCCGCTGCCGCCTTTTGCGCGGACTCCTGTTTGTCGGCTGCGACTTTTTGGCCGTACATGGATACGGCCGTGGATATGGCCGTCACGGCCAGCACGGCGACGGTAGACGGTTCACACATCGGCATTCCTCCAGAACAGGTAAAAGTTTTCGCCGTTGTATACCTCGGGCGTATCGTCAATGCTGAACCCGCACCATTGCAACCAGCGGATGGAGAGGGCGTTGTCCGCATGGACGCGGTTTTCCAGGCGCGGAAACAGGCTCTGCATGTGGCGGACGGCAACGCGGCTGTATTTCAGAAAAGAGAGAACCACCTCATACACGGCGTCCGTCGCCAGGAGCCAGGGACTGCCCACGGAACCGAGCAACGTGGGCGCGCCGACGCCGTACATAAGGACGGGACGGTCGCTGACGACGGCGGTGCGGGCAAAGAGGGAGCGGGACAGGCTGAAGCGCAGGGCTTCTTCCGGCGTGTGCCGCCGGTAGGCCCACACTTCGTGCCGGTCGGCTTCGCGCATATGTGCGGCGACGGCCGGGATATGCTCCGGACGGGCTTGTTCGATGCGTCGGCACGTCATGCTTGTTTTCTCCATAAATAATCCTTACCCCGCGTTGACCTGTATCCTGCCGACAACGGCCAGTACGGTGACGGGCGTGGGCGTATCCGAACGAATGCACACGGTCGCGACATTGTCGGCAAAGGCGGGCAACACGACGCTCTTCATGCCGGAATACGGCGCGGGCGGCGTGCCGTAAGGCTCCGACGCGCGCCGGAAGACCTCCTGCAACGCGCCCGGCGCGAACGACGGCCCCACCTTCACCCCGAGACTGTCCCGAAACAGTACGTCCGCCGCATTGACCGTCTTTTTCAACGCGACGCTCGCGCCGCCCTGCCCGATCACTTCCAGGGGCATCGTTTCAAGATCGGCAGTATACGGCAGCCCCACCGTCACCCGTGCGGCCGGGTAATCCAGCGTAATCTTCCCGCCCCGCACCGTGCGCGGCGCCTGTACGGCCCCGTCCGCGTATATCCCGACTTCGCGTCCCTCCAGATGCTCAAGGCCCGCAAGCTCCAACCGCGGTTCCCCGGAGTACGTCGTCGCGCAGTCCAGAAACACCGCCCGCGCCGGGTCCGACGCCCGAAAGCGTTCGGCAGCGCGCTCCAGGCAATACGCGCCGTCGCGTTCCACCACGGCGAACAACGAATGTTCCCGCCCGTGCGGCACGGCGCACACGGCTTCAAAGCGCCCCTGCGTTTCGTGCCTGTGCCACGCCGACACCTGATGCTCGTTCTGGAAGGTCAACCCCAGGAGCACGCCGTCGTCGCGCACGGCCCAGACTACGGAATCCGGATACTTCTGATAGGTCCAACCCGTTATTCCGCCGTCCTCCAGCAGATGCGCGGCCAGTATGGAAAGGTCCGTGCCGCCGTAAGAGTCGGACGTGAAATCGTACTGCAGGTTCCGTACCTGCCGGCCCGAACTGCTCACATGCAGGATGACGTTGCCGATGGTAATCACGCTTTTGAGCGAACTGCCCCAGTAGCTCTGCGGCGTAACCCGCGCGTTTTTCGCGGAAAAAGCCTCGCCGCCGCGCGCGGAAACTTCCCATTCCATGCCCGCCGTGCCGAGCACCAACGACCGCAGCGAGGCCATCCAGTCCACGCCGGATACTTCGCGGCCGGCAACGGTCAGTTCCAAGGGGGAATCCGCGCCCAGGGGGTCATATTTCGCAAAATTGTCGTAATCGCCGCTCTTGCTCATCCAGATGGTCTGCGGCCTGTTGCGCGAGGAAGCGAACACAAGACGCTGCTCAAAGACGGACACCGCGCCGGGATAATCCCCGTCCGGAAAGGGGTCTTCATACTTCGGCGGGGCCTCGCTTATCGTCGGAGCCACGTTGTTGTCGTTGTAAGTCAGGCCTGTCGCGGCCGCTGTGAAGGACGGCCTGCCGCCGAACGTCGCCTTGTACACCCGGTACTCCACGGCGCCGGCAACCGCCTGCCAGGACAGGGTGATGTAATCCCCGCCCTGCCAGTTGTTCGACGCCGGCCCGGTGATATCCGCCCCTTCGGAGACTTCGCTTTCTTTGCCGTCCGCGTTCACCGCCGTCACGTAATAGGTACAGGGCGTCGTCGTTTGCGCCGGCGCGGAAGACCCGTCGGAATTTTTCGCGCCGTTGACGAAGGTGATGTGCGGCACCCAGGTATCCGTCGCCGCGCGCGTGTACAAATCCTTGTTTACCGGCGTGTACCCGGACGTTGTTTGTCCTGTGTCCGGATCGGTATACGCGTAATGCGTGTACGCCTGCCCGGAGCCGTACGCTTTTGCGTAGGTATACTTCGTGACGGTCCGGGCATACCAGAGCGGAGCTTCAACAGGCGCGGTGAAGTTCATGGCCTCGAAACGCCAGTCGGCATGCCCGCGGCGTTGCAGTTTGTGCGGAACCACGTCCCGGCAGGCGAGAAACAGCACGTCCGCGCTCTGCACATACGAAAGCTCGCGCGCCTGCGCCAGGGTATAGGGACTTTCGATGCGGTACGGCGCGCCGTCCGCCTGCACGAAGCCGTCATGCGCCGCCACCCGCATCCAACCTTCACCGAAGACAAGGCAGTACGCCTGCTCCGGGTTGAACGCGAACGGCACAAGGACGGCCGGTCCCGGCAGGATGTCCAGAAGCTCGAAGCCGGGACGTTTCACCGCCCCTCCGTGCGCCTGTACGAGGAAATTTTTGAGGGTCCGGCAGCCTTTGGCGTACTTGTCGAGGTCGACGCGCGCCGCCAGGGACGGCGCGAGTTCGCCCGACGTGAACGCCCCCTGCAGGACAACGCCCGGCCCGGCCGTCATCGCTCGCCTCCCGCTTCACCGCATTCGCCGAAGCGCGCCGTATTCCACGCCGACAGGGCCGGCCGCGGGTTGACCTCCCGCATGTCCTGCGCCGCCGCTTCCCCCAAAACTTCCCTGTACATCCGCACATAATATTGCTGACGTTGCGGGTCGTTGATGCGCGCCGTAGCCAATTCCGCCGCCAAACCCCACGCCAGGGCATCCGCAAACCCCGCCGGCCAACGTTTCGGGTCCGACTCCCGCGCCACATACGCCAAAACAGCCGGATTCTCGTCACACAACAGCACCGCGCCCTCCGCGCTCCCCCGCACGGCATACGCCGGGCTCCGGTTCGCCCTCCATCCCTCCAGAGCAACCGGCCGCACGCAGTCCGCAGGCACCATGTACCGGCGCCTGAACCCGCCGGCCGGCGGAACCGCTCCCGCTACCGGCGCAAGCGTCGCCGTCCGCAGCGCAAACGCCCACGCATGCGCCTGCAACGCCCTGTCGAGCACATGCGGGAACACATTCCCGCACAACGCCCCAAGCGCGCCGGCCTCCTGCGGCGACACCAACGGAAGAAACTGGTCCCCTCCCAACCGCGCCAAAGCTATATTGAAAAGCTGTACTGTGGATTGCATAACTGTATACCTCTCATGGAATATGCCTCCGGCGGCAGGGGTTTCGCCCCGGACCCCCGGCCTGAGCCGGCGCAAGGCCGAACATTGGAACCTTGCAATGTTGATTGATACACAGACGTCGGCGACCGGGAAATTTCCCGTCCCGAACGCAGTGAGGGACGGCTGAGGGGGTCCGGGGGAAAGCATTTCCCCCGGCGGGGTTTAAGGGGCGGAGCCCCTTATTATACGGGATCGGTACCGGGTATATCCAGAGCCAGGCCGGCGGTGAGTTTGCCTGCGGCGAGGGTCGCGCTTGCGCTGACGACGTAGTTGAGGCGGGCGTAGCGTTTCATGCCGTGGGGCAGCCGTGCGGACACCAGTTTGCCGCCTGCGCGCAGGGCGGCGTTGGCGACGGCGTAGGCAGCCGCGACGACGGGCGAGGTGAGTGCTCCGGCGGTTGCGGCGTCGGCGGTGTGCAGTTCGATGGTGACGGTGCCGGCGCCGGTGAAAGGCGGGTTGCAGACGACGAAGAGGCTGACG
The DNA here is from genome assembly GCA_031282465.1 of Desulfovibrio sp. Classification (GTDB taxonomy): domain Bacteria; phylum Desulfobacterota; class Desulfovibrionia; order Desulfovibrionales; family Desulfovibrionaceae; genus Frigididesulfovibrio. Next base: position 6,601 of record JAITDR010000157.1, on the reverse strand, counting down.
CGTTCCGAGGGTCCGATATCGCCGCTGCCGAGGTCGACGATGTCGGTTGACCCTGCGGTTGCGGTGATCGGCCCTTGTGCTTTGGAGAACATGGTTTCGTTGTCGAGTATCACGGTGTGTTCCTTGTTGCGCGGGTCAGACCACGCGGGGTTCGGTGTTGAGTACGGCGTCGCTGCGGCGCACGGGAATTTCGTCGAAGACCATGACTTTTTTGCCTTCGACGTTGTCGAAGGAGAGTTGGACGTTGCCTTTGTTCAGGCGGGCCAGGCGCAGGCGGGTGCGGGTTTGGCGGTTCATGTAGAACACCGGGCGACCGAGTTTCTGGTCCGGCAGGAGTTCGGACGCCGTGACCAGCAGGTCGACGAGTTTGTTGTCGGTGATGGTTGCGGGGTCTATGTTGGCGATGCGGACAAGGTAACGCCAATCCCGCACGACGAGGCCGAGGTCCCATTTGTAGTGGGTCCGGTAGCCTTGGTATTTGCCGCCGTCGGCGTCGAACAGCGTCACTTCGCCCAGGTCGTTGTGGCGGAAGCCGGCTTTGCTGCCTTTGGGGTAGATGCCGAAAACGGTTTGCGGTCCCCAGGAGCACAGGTAGATGGAGGTCAGGCTGCCCGACTCCGTGCCGCCGGCGTCGAGCACGTTCGGCTGCGATGCGGTGGAAAGGTGCGCGGCGAAGCCGTGGAAGCGTTCCGGCGTCTTGTCGACGTTGCCGTAGAACAAGGTTTCCGCCATGGCGATGTTCATTGCCTGAAGGAACGCCTGGTCTTCCGACACGCGGAAGGCGCCCGTGTTGCCGTTGAGGTCGGCGAGGGCCTTGTCCACTTCGGCGTAGGCTTCGAGCATTCCGCAGGTGCTGATGATTTGTTGTGTTCTGCTTTTGCTTTGTTTCACGCCGTAGTTCAGCAGACGCCATGTTGCCGTGGGCAGATCCGAGCGTATGGTGGTTTTGTGTCCGGTCGGCAGGTTTGCCTCCTGAAAGAGCATATCTTCCAGAATTTCGTTGGTTTTGGTGAGTTGTTCGACGATAACGTCGATTTTGCCGTTCGCATCCAGGCGTTTGGCGATATCGGCGAGGCTTGCGGGTTCTTGCGCGATGACGGCCATAGTGTTTACTCCTTACAATGCCGTTGAAGGTTATTGCATGTCCGGGTAGAGGATTCGGCCGATGGACTTGCCGGGGCTGCCGGCGTGTGCGCCTTTGAATCCCGGCTCGGCCAGGGCTTTGCCCACGGCGGCGACAAAGGTGAAAAAGGCCGGGAAGGAGCCGATGCGCGTCCGGTTCATGACCGTCGTCAGTTCCGGCGACCCGAATTGCCGCAGGGCGCGGCGCGCGTGCGCGTAGTTTTCTTCAAAATTCTTGTCGCCTTTGATTTCCGCTTCCCATTCACTTTGGGCCTTGTCCAGCGCCTCGCGTTGCGCCTGTTGCGCCGCGTCGTCCATTTCGGCGACGTGTTTTTCGTACAGGGCGGCCAGCTTTTGCGACTGCCCTCGGGTCAGGCCGATTTCGTGCGCTGTGGTCCTGAACCCGTCGAGCAGGGCCGCATCGACCTTGGTGCCGTCAGCAAAGGTCAGCGAGTAGCCTTCAGGGGTATCCGGCACCGAGTCGGCGGGGTCCGGCTTCGTTTCTTTGCCGTCGGGCTTGTCTGCGTCCCGTTCGCCGGCAGCCGCGTCGCGGGCGGCATTATTCTCGTCGGATGCCGTGTTGCCGGATGTGCCGAGCAAGGTGCCGGCATCCTCTCCGGCGTCGCTCTCGCCGCCGGCGCTGTTACCCGCCCCGTTATCGACGCCGGCCGCTCCTGCCCGGGCATTGTCGTGTTCGGCGCCGTTCGCGGCGCCGGTCGGTTCGTCAGCCATCAGTAGTCCTCCTCGCATTCTTCAGGGTTTGCCCGTGTATCCGGGCGGTCTTCAACGCTTTCCAGCATGAGGCGGGCTGTTGCGCCCGGCGCGGCCTGCTCGATTTTCGCCGCAAGCAGCAGCCCCGCCGCCCGCAATCCTTCGTTATATCCGGTGTACTGCGCGCTCACGCCCAACGACGGGCCGAACACGTTGCTCACGCCGAGCAGAGAACGGAAGATACGTCGCACGGCCGGCTGCTTCAGCGCCTGACGGTAATCCTCCGCCTCCTGCACGGGGTAAGCCCGCACCTGGAAAAAACAAACGTTGTTCCGCATGTCGTCGCCGCGCATCACACCACTCCCTGTTTCGAATTTTCAGAACAGTCCGACTTTGAAACTATTACCGGGTAACACCTGTTTTTATGCCTCCGGCGGCCGGGGGAAATGATTTCCCCCGGACCCCCTCATTGGGGCTGATGCGAAAATGTATACGTTACACGGTACTATACATCCCCGATGAGGGACCGCCGGAGGCATACAACATAAAAACTTATCCGCTCCTGGGAATTTGTGCAGGCACGGTCGCTTCCGAAGCATCCCCCGGCGCGTTTCCGGAAAAGTTCGCCTGCAACAGGACGCGCCGTTGCGCGCGTATTGCAGTCAGTTCTTCATCGGAGCGGAGCAGGCTGGGCGGTGCGCCTTCCATGTCCGCCCACAGGTCCAGGGCTTCGTCAAAATTGATTTTATCCACAATTTCCGGGTACATCGGCATAACTTGCGCGGCAAAGGCCGCCAGCCTGCCGATTGCGGTTATGCCCGCCTGCTTCTGGGCCTGAGCCAGGATGGAAATAAACTCCACCTTCAAATCCCGGCCGGCCAGGTAGTCCGGCGGACGAGCAATCATCCCCGCCCTGTCCATCATGCCGTACACGCGTTCTATAAGCGGCTGAAACAACTCCGAACGCAAACGGTCCAGAACCGGGCCGAGCATAAGCATTTTTTCGCCGTTGCGCTCGGCTACCTCCGTGGCCGTCATCCGCTTGTCGGCCTCGCTGATCATCAGAAACAAATCGTTGTGGAAATGACGTTGTATCTGCTCCCGCAGCTCGACCCGCGTCCGCTCCGCCCCCTGCAGGTTCGCTCGTGCCTGATACAAAGGCGTTACCGCCGCGCCGCCCTGCGCCGCCGCCGCATACACGCGGTTCACCGCGCCCGGCGAAATGTTCAACCGCGCGTCCGTCGGCGCCGACACCAGCAGCGGCGGACGAACCTCCAATTCCAACGCCAGCCGTGAGTCTTCCGTAATCTTCTGAAGCTGCCGGCAATCCCCCAACGCATCCATGGCCGGCGACGCGCCGTATATGTCAGACGCCGTCACAACCCAGCGCGGACAAAGCGCCGGAAACTCATAACAGCCGCCGTCCTCCAGAACCTCACGGCCCGCGCCTTCCAAAACCACGTACACCGACCGCCAAGGCCGTTCCCTGCTCCGCATGCTCCCTTGTCGAAACTCACCGTTCGGCTCCACAGCATGCAACAAGGTCACCCACTCCGCCGAATCCCCCTCCGCCTTGTACCGCAGGACCTCCGGACAACGCTCCGGCCACGCCTGCAACACCTGCCGCGGCGTCATCCGAATCCGGCGGTACAACGTGTCGATACGCCCGTCCCCTCCCGCATCAAGACTGTATTCCCCCACCGTCAACGTCCGAAATCGCACCAATGTCCGCGCATCCTCCTCGATAATCACCGCTGCCGTCCCGAAACACGCCAACTCCGAATACAAAACGTGAATCTGGTCGTAAAAGTTACTCTTCGCAAACACGCTCATCATCTTTCCGTACGTGTCGTGTAACCACAGCTTCGCATCGTCTGTCTTCGCCAAATCCCGGTCACTCAACGTCAGACTGAACCACGGGCGCGCCGGCGACGTCAGACCGCTCTGCATCCCGTTCGCCAAAATACGCAAGGCCATAATACCTATCCCGTCCTGCAGATAATTTCTCACGTCACCTTCGTTCGTCCGCGCCCCACTGTCCAGAAACCGCGCCCGCCGGGGCAGAAAATGCCGCGACAACGCCCGCCAATGCGATTCCCAGCCCCGCTTGCGCTCACTTTCAAGTACACTCAACCGGCGCACATAATGTTCAACATCCACAGATGCGGTGTTCATTGCGACAACACTCTTTTTTTATGGAATTTTTATGTGTTGTGATTTTCTCGGGGAGGGCATGATGCCCTCCCCGAACCCCACCTCAATTTTAGCCGCCGTTGTTTTCAAACCGGAACGGCGTGGCGAAATCGAGGATGCCGGGTCGGCCGGAGCGGGCGCAAGGCCGATGACCATGCTCCCGCCGCCCGTCAGCCCAGTGTCTTTCTGCCGGTCGGCGCGGGCGTGGGGATGCCGAGGCCGGTGGTGAGTATGGTATCGGAGTGACCGGAGGCGGCTTGCCGCCGTTTGCGTTCCTGGTCGGCTGCCGAGCGGGATGTGGGGTCGGCTTCGATGGGGGTGATGACGGGCGGGGCTATGGGGGCTTTTTTGACTTCGGGCGTAGAGGAAGATCCTCCCATGCACATGGTTCATGCTCCTTCGTTCCAGAGGGTTGAGGATTGGACGGCAAATTCGGGCCGGCCGGAGACGTCGGTGCCTGGGGCACGGCAGAGGGGAAAGCAGGCGTGGAGTTCGGGGTCGAGGATGCGTGATAGGCAGTCGAGCATATCGTCGTGGGAGGAGACCGGGAAGGTGGAGTATTCGTGTTCGATGAATTCGTTGGTGAGGTCGCAGGGGGTGTTGTCCGCGCGCAGGGTGAGGAGGCGGTTCGGGAAGAAGATGCGGCCCTGTTCGAAATGAGGGACAAGGCGACGGATACGGTCGGTTTTGGGCATGGAGCCGCCGAGCGGGATGACGGTAAACCGGTAGTTGTGGTGTTCCATGAGATAGTGGAGGTGTTCGATATCGGCCTGCATGCCGTAGTGTTCGTAGCCGACGGCAACGGGGCGGTGTTTGCGGTGCAGGAGGAAGAGGGCGCGGGCGCGTTCGGCGAGATTGAGGCGGTCGCGTATGCCGTCGAGGATGTAGTAGTTGTTGTCGTTGTGCAGGCCGATGACCCACATGGCGGTGTAGTCGCTGTGCTGTTTTTTGGAGGATGCGGGGTCGACGGTGATATAGCGGTTCATGCGGAAGGCGTCGGGGACATCGGGGAGCGTGCGGAACCATTCGGGGGCAAACCCTTGGGCTTTGTCCGCGAGGGGGTTTTGCAGCATCTGGCAGGCGTAGACGAAAGGGCCCATATCACGGCGTTTGCGGGCGAGGGATTCAGGTGAAAGGAGGACGGGCGGGCCGTGAGGCGTGCCGTCGGCCGTGGCCGGATACGTGCGCGGGGTGACGCTGCCTTGCCGGAGTATGGTGTGGTAGGTGTCGGCGGCATGGTAGCGGGTGCCGATCATGCGGATGACGCCGCCGCTTGTGCCGAGGTTGAGCGAAAGTCGCCAGGCGTCGGTGGTCTTGCGTATCATGTCCGGGGTGGTGGTCGATTCCAGGGAGACGATGTCGTCGTACACGATGAGGGAGAAATGTTTGCCGGTGGGTTGGCCGTCCACGAGTCCCCAGGCTTCGACGGTGGCTTCTTTGGGGTTGCCGGAGCGGCTGACGACGAGGCCGTCGTCTTCGGACCAGGTGCGTTTTTCGCCTTTTCGGGGAGGCGTGATATGGGGAAAAAGCGCTTGCAGGAAGCGGTTGCCTTCGAATTCGCGTTTGATTTGCCGCAGGAAGGATTTCGCTATGGGCCGCGTATGCGAGAAGATGCCGGCGGTGATTTCCGGGTTGTGGAGAATATTCCGGATGGTCAGGCCGACGGTGATGATGGTGCTTTTGTAGTGGCCGCGCGCCCAGAGGTCGAGGAATCCGTCGGGCTGTTCTTGTATCTCGCGGCAGCGCGCGAAGCACCAGTTGTTGTTCATGTCGCTGCGTTGCATGACGGTGTGCAACAGATAGAAAAGGTCCGCGATGCACAACGCGCGCGCTTCGTCCGCCGCCTCCGGCGGAAGCCGCTCGTTGTCCGGTTGCAGCCGACCGGCAAGGTCCGCATAGCGCCGCAAGGCATCAAGGCGTTCTTGTGTGCAGGGCATAATGGTACCGTTTGATTTTTATGGAATTTTTACATTGCCGGATTTTTTGAGAAGGTCGGGCTGAGCAGACGCAAGGCCGAGCATTGGGAGGTATGCAATGCTCGTATTCTTTGCTCTGCTCAGAATCCGGCCTTCGGGGGTGAAGGTGCGGAGCCGGTGGACCGGGGGATGCCCGGCCGCGAGGCCGGTTCCGGCGTGCGGTGTGGGTCCGGCACCCCGTTTGTGTCTCGCGCCGCTGTCTTCCCCGTTCCCTTCGGCGTTGCGTCAACGGGCGTTTGCCCTCGGCTCGGCGTACGGTACCAGAAGGTTCCAGGTCGGCGTGATGTGAGACGGCGCGGCCGGAGTGCCGTTGGGAGTACTTGCTGTGGTCGGCAGGCTGTTCGTCCCGGCAGTGCGGCTTTGTTGAGATAATTATATCTCTATTTGAGATTAAGTCAAGTTAAAAATCGCGATTCGCGCAAAATTTCTTTGAGCAGACGGGGGCGTCATGTCCCGTCCGGCAGTCAAAAGGGGAGAGACTTTCCGACATCTTGCCGCGAGGCTACCCCCTACTCGAATTGTGGCTGTTGTCCCTTATTTTTTCCGTAAAAAATTACGGAAAAACTGTTGACTTTCCGTAATTTTTTCGGTATCACTGA
>JAITDR010000242.1 GCA_031282465.1 Desulfovibrio sp. | reverse complement strand
GGGTCGGCTCAAGGTGCAGGGCGCTGAGCGGGCGTAGGAGCAGGCCCTTGAGATCCGCATCGCGCCGGATGATGTTCAGCGTGTCGCGGCGCTGCGACATGGGGCGTTGTCCGAGTACTTCCCCGGTGACGACGCAGCATGCGCCCGTCTCCCGCATGATGCCCGCCGCTCGGCGCAGCATGAGGATTTTACAGTCGACGCATGGATTCATGACGCTGCCGAAGCCGTGCAGCGGCCGTTCGGCCAGAAGCTCAGCAAACTCCTCGCCGATGTCCACGGGGCGTATGTCCAGACCGTGTATTTCGCGCCAGTGATCCAGCAGATGCGGCTTGCCGAAGAAGGGTGAGACAAAGTGCAGGCAGAGCACTTCAATCCCTTGCTCTTCCTGCATGATCTTTGCCGAAAGCAGGCTGTCCAGCCCGCCGGAAAGCAGGACCACTGCCTTGTGTTTGCGTTTGACGTGCATCAGGCATTCCTTTGGGTCGGCTCAAGGAGAGAGAAGGACGCCACAGGGAATGCGGCAGGGCGTTCTCCCCCCGTGTTTTTCCTGTCAACCGCATACGCTGAAAGCTCATTCGGGGCAAGCTCCCGGCTGCGCACACAAGGCCCGCCGGGCGCTTGATTTTGCTTGCAAGCGGGCGGGTATGCGGGTACTGAAAATATGTCTGCGTTATTTGTTGTCCGGTGTTTGATTGCAAAAACAACAAATATAATTTTTTGATATTGTTGCAGGATCATCGGCTGAAAAGTGTGGTTTTCAGTCGACTCACATCACCTTCGGCGGAGCAAATCCCTCCGGGTTATGAAGTGCTTACTTTTGCTGGTAAGCACCGGATCGGCCGAAGCACGCGAAACCGGGGGACCCGTGTCTCGCCTTCGGACTGCGCCGAGCGCGGCACGGGCTCCTTCTTGGACGCAAGCCCGGGCGGAAATGAGCAGGCCGGAACGAGTTTCTTGTTGTACACCCTATGCCGCGCGAGGTGCGTATGCAAAGTGCCGTTGTAGTTTCCTACGAGCTGGATGATACCGCAGAAGCCGCCCGCGAACTCGTTGCCGCCGTCAAAGAGCGGCTTACGTTAAAAAAATACGCTGCGGGCATGCTTTTATGCGATGCCGATACGGACGGTGCAACGCTCACGCGGGCGTTACGCGACGCGCTCGGCATTGAGGTTGCGGGCATGACGACCCTTGCCGCTCTCAATGAGGAAGGGCGTCAGACGGCGGCGGCTGTACTGACCGTGTTCACCGCCGACGACTGTCTGTTCCGCTTTGCCCTTGCGGATTCCCTGCGTCACGGGGACCATGAGCGGAAAATTGTCGAAGCCGGCATACGCTGCCTGCCGCAGGACACGCCGGCAGACGCCGCACGGGGGCTGTTGCTGGCATTCTGCCCCGGCGGCATGCCCTTCTCGGGTGACGTCTACCCGGACGTGCTTGCGCGGGTGCTGCCGAATACGCCCGTCATCGGCGGAGCGGCTTCGGACGATTACGACTATGAGCGGGCACGGGTATTTCTTTCAGGCGAGGAATATAAAGACGCCGCGGCGTTCATCGGCATATGGGGGAACGTCAAACCGGTATTTTCCCTGCGCCACGTCACGTCGCGCTTTGCCGAACGGATTCGCCGTGTCACGCGGGCCGACGGCAATATTGTCTATACCGTCGGCGACGAAACCTTTGTCCGTTACCTTGAAGGCTTCGGCCTGAAGACGGATGTAGCCGATCCCCTGCTGGCCTTTACGTCCTACCCGATGATGCTCACGCGGGAAAAAAGCGAGGAAGTGCCGCTCATGCGCCACATCTCCGGCCTGAACCACGCGGACGGCTCAGGGTCTTTCTTCGGCGACGTGCCGGAGGGGGCGCTTGCCAATATGTGCCTTATCACGAAAAACGACATTCTGTCCGCCTGCCGGGATTCCATGAACGCTCTGCTGGAAGAGGCAACACTCCGCCCGGATTACGACTATTCCACCATAGTGTGCATATCCTGTTGCGGGCGCTCGATTATCCTGGGCGCGGACGCTGGCGCGGAAGGACGGGTGCCGGCGGAAATGCTGCCCGAGGGACTGTCGCTCACAGGCGCATATTGCTTGGGCGAGATATGTCCTACGCTCTGGAAGAACGGAAAAGTCTCCAACAGGTTTCATAATTGTTCCATCGCCTTCTGCATGCTGTGAGCAGTGTGGAAAAGCCCGTATCCGCCGGTATTGCCCCGTTGAGGTAAATGCATGCCGCCTGAAAGTGAAGCAGACTGGAAAAAGCAGTATGCCCGTATGGAGAGGGCTTACAAGAAGCTTGAACGCGATTATCAGGCCCTTGCCCTCATGCACGAGCAGACAGAACGTCTGCGGGATGCGAACGAAGCCGCCAAGGAACTGTCGAATTTTTACAATCGCCTGTTGCTGAAAAACACGCCCGCCATTGCCTTTATGCTGGATCGCGAGATGCAGTTTGTCCTCGGCAGCGACAAGACAGTGGAATTTCTCGGCAAACTCGATATGCGCGAAATAGTGGGACTTCCTTTTACAGCATTGTTTGCCGGGCTTATGCCCGACGGTTGGCTTACCGAGATGGGCAGCCGGTGTACAGAGGTTATGCAGAGCATGCAGCCGACGAACATTGAAGAGCAGGTACGCCTGCGGAGCGGCGCGGCAGTTGTTTTCCAGATTATGGTCACGCCCGCTGAAGAAAACAGCGGCGTTTGCCGGGGCGTTGTCGTGGTGATGAACGATATTACTGAATTGTCAAACGCCAAAGAAAAAGCGGAACGCGCAAGTCGGGCGAAAGGCGATTTTCTTGCGAACATGAGCCATGAAAT
>JAITDR010000203.1 GCA_031282465.1 Desulfovibrio sp. | reverse complement strand
CCGCATGCGCCAGCTTTCCGCCGCCGGTTGCGGCGCCTGTGAAGCCGAGCTGAACGCCTTGGGAAACGTGGTTTTCGACATAGGCAGGTTCGGCATGGGGTTCACGGCTTCGCCGCGCCATGCCGACGCCCTTGTCGTCACCGGACCTGTGCCGCGCAACATGCGCGACGCCCTGCGGCTGTGCGTCGAGGCCGTGCCGGAACCCAAGGTCGTGATAGCCGTCGGCGCCTGCGCGATTTCAGGAGGACTTTTCCGCTCGCTGCCCGCTTCGCCCAATATTCAGGAAGCCGAAGGAATAGGAAGCCATATACGGCCGGACCTGTTCATACCCGGTTGCCCGCCTCACCCGTATACCGTCATGGACGGGCTGCTGCGCTTCATCGGCCGGATCCCGTAAAGGCAGGACCGCACTCCCCTCGCTTCCGGTCCGGGCAAAACGGCCTGCCGCGCTTCTCCGACCCGACCCGGCAAAGGCGAAACCCCTCCGCCTGACCGCCCAAAACCGCGCCGGCGCGATTTCCCGTTGAAAACGAATTAGACATAATAAAAAATTTTCCGTATAGTTTGCGATTGCGACCGCCGTATCTGCACTCGAACAAGCCCTTGGGAAATGCTGTGAACAAACGTGAAGACATGTACAAAACCATTGTCCGGGATGATTTTCCGGAAAACATTACCCTGGAATTCGGGGACGCGCGCATTATCTACCGCCGCCGCTCCTGGGACATCGACGGCGAACGGCGCGGCCTGCGCTACGGCGAGAACCCGGACCAGCCGGCCGCCCTGTACGAGGCCGCCGAAGGCGCGCCGAGCATCGGGGGAGTACGCTGCAAGGGACCGGGACACGGTCTGGTGTCCGCGCTGAACGAGGAAAACATGCTCCAGGCGGGCAAACATCCCGGCAAAATCAACCTCACGGACGTAGACGACGGCATAAGCATCCTGCAATACCTGCACACCAGACCCGCCGCCCTCATCATCAAGCACAACAATCCCTGCGGAGCCGCCTGGACCGATACGGGCATCGCCGAAGCCCTGTCACGCGCGCTACGCGCCGACCGCATTGCCGCTTTCGGCGGCACGGTCGTCGTGAACCGCCCCCTGGACGTCGATGCCGCAACATTGCTCAACGCCTCGTATTTCGAAGTGCTCGCCGCCCCGGACTTTGAGTCGGGCGCGACGGCAATCCTCAAACAACGCAAAAACCTGCGCATCCTGCGCATACCCGGTCTGGCGGAACTGGAAACGTTCTCCCGCATCCCCGTTCTCGACATCAAATCCCTGAGCGACGGGGGGTTGATCCTGCAACGCGGTTTCTCCAACAGCATCCGCTCGGTGGACGATTTTCTGCCTGCTCGGGCGGAAAAGGACGGAAAAGTCTTTGAGGCGCGCATGCCTACCCCGGCCGAAGCCGAGGATCTGCTCTTCGCGTGGGCCGTCGAGTCCGGCGTGTCCTCCAACTCCGTCATTTTCGCCAAAGACGGCGCGACAGTGGGCATAGGCACCGGCGAACAGGACAGAGTAGGCTGCGTTGAACTGACGATTCACAAGGCATACACCAAGTATATGGATATGCTGGTCTTCGCGGAATGCGGCAAATCTTTGTACGAAGTGAGGAAGGATGCGGCCGTGAACGCACGCTCCGCCGCATTGCTCGCCCGCGCCGAGACCGCCGCCGCCGCCGCCAAAGGCGGTCTGTCAGGGTCGGTGCTCGTATCCGACGGGTTTTTCCCCTTCCGCGACGGCGTCGACGCGGCGCTGGAACAGGGAGTGACGGCCGTCGCCCAGCCCGGCGGTTCCCTGCGCGATGCCGAAGTGATTGCCGCCGTGAACGAAGTCTCCCCGCCCGTCGCCATGGTCTTCACCGGCCGGCGCTCATTCAGACACTGAGCCGTGGAACCCGGCGATGACAGCGGCTAAAGTCCATTTTCCGTCCGAAGGCTGTCTTGTGGAATTCATGCAGGGCAACAGCCCCGTGCCCGCCTTGGTGCTGGAAGCCCGCAACGACCGCCTGCGCCTGTACTCCATCACCAAACGGGAACTCACCCTGCCTCCGTCCAGACTGTTGCCTTGGTCCGGGCCATTTCTCGGAACAGGGCTTTCCAGACAACACATGGACGAGGCCATGGAGGAACACCGCGCCCTGCGCGACGCCGCAGCCGCCGGGATATCCGTCATGGAACTTTGGGAATTGGCCCAAGGCGAAGTTTCCAGGGCTTCGGCCGAATGGCTGGCCGGTTTGTTGTGGACCGACGCGGACATAGACCGCGAAGCCGCCCTCGGACATGTGCTGCTCTCGGCCAAAGCCTACTTTCGTTTTTCTCCCCCGGATTTCGAGGTCTTTGACCGCGCGACCGTCGAGAAACGCCTTGCGGAGGCGGAAAGCAACCGCCTGCGCGAAGTTGCCGCCGCCGCCGGGGCGCGCTTTTTCCACAAGCTTTGGGAAGCCCGCAACAGGAAACGCGGCGAAGCGCCGCCGGAGCCGCCGGAGGAATTTGCCGCCGACGGCCTGGGCGACCGGCTCAAGGCCATGCTTCTCGCCCGCGCGGCCGAGCCCGAGCAGACCGACGACGCCGCGCTTTGGAAAGCGCTGGTCAAAGGGCTGCCGGATATGCCGCAACTGGCCCTGATTCTGGCCGAAAGCTGGGGCTTGGTTCCGGAACATTACAATTTCCTCCTCGACCGCATAGGCTACGAGCGGGGGGAAGACTGGGCGCGGGACTTTGCCGGTGAATGCGGAGAACTGATCAGGGCGGCGGAGCGTCTTGCCGGACGCCTGGAAGATGACGATACACCCTACGTCAGTGTGGACGCCGCCGGCGCCGCGGACCGCGACGACGCCCTGCACGTGGAACTGAAGGACGGCGTCTTTCTGCTGCGCGCGGCCCTGGCCTGCCCGGCCGCCGTCTGGCCCTTCGGCGGCCTTCTGGACAAGGCGGTGCAGAAGCGCGCCTCAAGTCTGTATCTGCCGGAAGGCAACGAGCACATGCTGCCCTCGGCCGTCGGCCGTGGCCTGTTCAGCCTGGACGAGGGACAGCCCCGCCCCGCCCTGGTCTTCACCCTCCGGCTTTCCGACCGGGGAGAGATACTGGACGCCGCGCCCGAACTGCGCCTTGTACGTCCCGCCGCCAACCTTGACCTTGCAGGCTGCGAGGCTGCGCTGCTCGACGAAAAACAGCAGGAAAACGCCGCGCAACCCGTGACAAACGTCGCAGATCACTCTCTTATGCTGCGTAACGCCCTGACCCTGGCCCGCATCCTGCGCCGCGTACGCATTGCCGCAGGAGCGGTGATTACCGAACGCCCGGATCCGGACGTTTTGCTGACGGAGGACGAAGACGGCGTGCGCGTCGATATCGTCCCCGGCCCGCATACCCCATTGTCGCACATGCTTGTGGAAGAGGTGATGGTACTCTGCAACAGGGCGGCCGCCGTATGGGGCCGGGAACACGCCGTACCCTTGTTCTACCGCACCCAGAACGTCGCCCTGCCGCGTGAATTCGCAGGCGTCTGGAGCGAACCCCAGGACCTCGCCCGCGTGATTCGCTCACTGCCGCCCGCAACGCTGGAATGCGAGGCCAAACGCCATGCCGGACTCGCCCTCGACGCCTATGCGACGATTACTTCCCCCCTGCGACGTTATACGGACCTCTTCAATCAGGGCCAAATCACGCGCCTTCTGCTGCAGGAGAAACACAGCGGCCTTCCCGGCCCGCCTTTGGGGCGGGATGAAACCCTCGCCCTGCTGCCTCTGATTTCAGCCCGCACCGAGGCCGCGGGCCAAGTGCAGCGTTTGCGCCCCCGCTACTGGAAACTCTTGTTTTTCCGTCGGCATGGGGATAAGAAGTGGTGGGATGCCGTCGTCGCCGAAGAAAACGAAAACTTTGTCGTCGTCGCGCTGCCTTGGGCGCAGTTGATGGTGCGCGGCCGACGCAGGCAGTTCGACGAAAAAATTTACCCCGGCATGCATCTCAAGGTGCGCCTCGGCAAAATCAGCCCGCTGACCGGGGAAATTCAACTGCTGGAATCGGCTGAGGCCTGACGCAGAGGACCGGCATGAGCGTTTTCGCGGATTTTATCCTGCCGGCGGCGGCCGGGTATGGCATCGGTTCCGTGCCCTTCGGACTGCTCATCGCACGCGTGTTCAAAGGCATTGATCCGCGCTCGGGCGGCAGCGGCAACGTGGGCGCGACCAATGTCGCCCGGCTGTGCGGTTTCAAGTGGGGTTTGCTGACGCTGGCCTGCGACCTGCTCAAAGGCTGTCTGCCTGTTCTTTGTATGGTGTCCGCAGGCGATTACGGCGCGGCGTACCGCATCGGCGCCTGCGTTGTGCTCGGACACATGTTTTCCTGTTTTCTGCGTTTTCACGGCGGCAAAGGCGTCGCCTCCACGGTCGGGGTGTTTCTGGCTCTTGCGCCGGGAGCTTTGATCCTTGCCGGGGCGGCTTGTATCCTGACCATTTGGAAAAGCGGCTTTGTTTCCGCGGGATCATTGGTTCTGGTCGCCCTGTTGCCGGTCCTGTTGCTGTTTTCCGGACCTCCGGGGAGTGTGCCCTTTGCCCTGTGCATAGCCGCCTTGGTCGTATGGGCGCACCGCGAGAACATCCGCCGCCTGCGGCGCGGCGAGGAAAAACCCTGGCTCGCGAGGCGGGAGCGCCCCTGATCGTCGGCCTGAGCAGGCGTAAGGCCGAACATTGAAACATTGCAATGCCGGTCTATACGCCTCCGGCCGCCGAGACTCTGTCCCGGACTCTGCCGGGGGAAATCATTTCCCCCGGACCCCCTCATCGGGTTTGCACATTTTCAACGTCGAAACGCTCTAACGCCGCAGAAAAGGCCGACCATGACCGCACATACGTTTCCCTCCCATCGCGGGGTCATGTTTTACCGCTGCCTCGGCTGCAACGCGGAACACGGCACGGACGACCTGCTCTATATCTGCCCGCGCTGCGGCGCCGTGCTGCTGCTTGAGGACCGACGTTTTCCCGAACTGCGGGGAAAAGGCGGCACGTACTGGCGGGATCTGTTCGATGCCCGCGCGGCGGCCAAACGTCCGGCGTTGCGCGGCATTTTCCGTTTTTACGAAATTACGGCCCCTGTGCTTGAGGAGGAGGACATCCTGTACCTGGGGGAGGGCAACACTCCTCTGATTGCGGCTTCTCCCACCCTGCGCCGTCTCATCGGGCGCGCTTTCGCTTTCAAGAACGACGGACAGAACCCCAGCGCGTCTTTCAAGGACCGCGGTATGGCCTGCGCCTTCAGCTACCTGCGTGCGGCGGTGCGGCTGCGCGGATGGGACGACGTGCTGACCGTCTGCGCCTCCACCGGCGACACCTCGGCCTCCGCCGCGTTGTACGCCTCGTACGCGGGCGGGCCGATCAAGTCCGTAGTGCTGCTGCCGCAGGGCAAAGTGACCCCGCAGCAGCTTTCTCAGCCTTTGGGCAGCGGGGCGCGCGTGCTGGAGTTGCCGGGGGTGTTCGACGACTGCATGAAGGTCGTGGAATTTTTGGCCGCACGGTACCGCGTGGCCCTGCTGAACTCCAAGAACAGTTGGCGTATCCTCGGGCAGGAAAGCTACGCCTTTGAGGTAGCCCAGGCCCTGGACTGGAATGTGGACAAGGTCTGCCTCTTCGTGCCCGTCGGCAACGCGGGCAATATAACGGCCGTGCTGCACGGCTTTCTCAAGCTGCACCGCCTGGGGGTCATCGACGCATTGCCGCGTGTTTTCGGGGTGCAGTCGCATCACGCAGATCCTGTGTACCGATATTACGCCGCGCCGGAGGCGGAACGCGTGTTCCGGCCGGTCGAGGTAACGCCGTCCGCCGCCCAGGCGGCGATGATAGGCAACCCGGTTTCCTTTCCGCGCGTCAGGGCGCTGGCCGAACAGTACCGCGCCGTCGCCGGGGAACGGGCTTTTCAGGTTCTGCAGGTCACGGAACAGGCAATCATGGACGGCATGCTTACGGCGAACCGGCACGGGCATACGGCCTGCACCCAGGGCGGGGAATGTCTGGCGGGGCTGCGGGCGGCCGTCGCCGCCGGGCTCGTGGACGAAGACGAATTCGCGGTGCTCGATTCCACGGCGCATGCCCTGAAATTCATGGATTTTCAAAATCTTTATTTCGACGACGCGTTCCCTTCCGAGTACGGCATCAAGGCCGACCCGGCTCTGGTCAACGCCCCGGAGCTTCTGTTCAGTTCGAAAGAGCGGCGCGGGCCGGACGAGAACGCTTTTGTGCGGGAAAGCGCGTTGCGCATCGCGCGCCTGCTTGGGTTGACGGAAACAGGCGGAGGTTGAGGCGTGGAGTGGTCACGGGTGCGCGCGTTCCTGCGCAGGCATTGGTATATTCTCCCTGCGGCGGTTCTGGTTGTCGCGGCGGCGGTGCTGCTGTACTTCAGTTCCGGCAAAGATCCCGCCGAACTGCTCAGCGAATGGGGTTACCTGATCATTGTCGTCTGGACGTTTCTCGAAGGTGAGACCATTGTCATCCTGGCGGGCATGTCGGCCGCGTCCGTGGGGCTTGAGCCGCACTACATAGCCTTGAGCGCGTTTTGCGGCAGTTTTACTTCGGATCAGGTGATGTTCACTCTGGGCAAATACAAAGGGGAATCCGTGCTGAGCACGTTTCCCCGTATCGCAAAAAATATGGACAAGGCCAAGCGCCTTCTGCAGAAATACGATACCGCCATGATTCTGGGGTTTCGTTTTGTTTACGGGGTACGCAACGTCACACCCATCATGCTCGGCATCAGCGGGGTGAGCCGCAAGAAGTTTTTCCTGCTCAACGCCGCGGGCGCGGGGGTTTGGGCTCTGGCCTTCACCTACGGGGGGCATTACGCGGGACAAGCGTTCATGCACCTGATGGAGCGGGTGGGGCACGGCATCCTGTATGTGCTGCTTGCGCTTGCAGCCGCGCTTATTGTGTGGCGCGTGCGGGCGGC
>JAITDR010000198.1 GCA_031282465.1 Desulfovibrio sp. | reverse complement strand
TACAGCCTCCCGGTTCCTTTCGTTTTTCGGCGGAAGCGCTGTTTCCGGCCGTCTACGCCGGACTGTGTTCCGGTATGCGGCTTCTGGATCTGGGCACAGGTTGCGGAGTCACCGCGCTTGCCGCCCTGTGCCTGAACCCGGCGATGCATGCCGTGGGCGTTGAAATCCTGCCTGAAGCGGCGGCGGCCGCCGTATCGAATGCCCGGCGATTGGGGTTTTCCCGCGCCTTTCGTGTTATCTGCGCCGATTTGGCGGACCGGACGCTTTTTGTTCCGGATGCGGCTTCGGACTCCGCGGAAGCCGACGGTACGGACAACGCGCCGGACCGCATAACGGTCCGTACCTTTGATGTGATAACAGCCAACCCGCCGTACAGACAGCGCGGCAGGGGACGGTTGCCCGCAAGCGCGGCGCGCCGCACAGCGCTCTTTGAAGAACCCGACACTCTGGATGTCTTCTGTGTTGCGGCCGCCGAAGCCCTGAAGGACACGGGACGCCTGATCATCGTGTACCCGGCCGCGCGGCTGTCCGACGTGACGGCAGCCTTGAAACGCGCCGCCCTGCATCTTGTGCGCATGCTGCCGCTCTGCCCGCGCGCAGGCAGTGAGGCCGCATTGCTGCTTTTGGAAGCCGCTCCGGCAGGCTGCGGACCCCTTTCCCCCCCGCGTGTCGACGCGCCTTTGGTCCTGCACGGCGCGGACGGCCGTTTCACTCCGGTTGCTTTGCAATTTTGCCCTTTTTTGGCCTGCAATGCCTGATATCCGTTACAGCGCCATCCGGAAAGTGTAAAATTATATAATAATATCACGCAATTATATATTGAAAGCCGGAATCCGTCCTTGCATTCTCCCGCGCCTGCCGTATACTGCGCCGTCCTGATGCGCTTTTTGCCCGATACCTTCTTCTCATCCCGCGCGACAGAGGATGCCGCATGCCCGACAACACCGCAGAGACCGTGAGCGACGGCAAAGCCGACGCAGGCGGAGAACGCGCGATTCACATTGAAGGCGCCCGCCAGCACAACCTCAAAAATCTCACGCTGGACATACCCCGCGACAAACTCGTCGTCATCTGCGGTCCGTCCGGGTCGGGCAAGTCTACCTTGGCCTTTGATCTGATCTATGCCGAAGGCCAACGGCGCTATGTGGAATCCCTGTCGGCCTATGCCAGACAGTTCCTGCCCCAGATGGACAAGCCGGACGTCGACAAGATAGAGGGGCTCTCCCCGGCAATCTCCATGGAGCAGCAGGCTTCCACGCGCAACCCCCGTTCCACGGTGGGGACGGTGACCGAAATATACGACTTCCTGCGCGTCTTTTTCGCCCGCCTGGGCACGATGTACTGTCCGAGTTGCGGCAGACGCATAGCCGCGCAAAGCATTGACGAAATCATAGGGGATATTCTCACGCTGGACGAGGGCACGCGCTTCCTCGTCCTCGCGCCGCTGACCCGGATGCAGAAGGGGACACAGCAGGACCGCTTCAAAAAGCTGCGTACCCGCGGATTCGCCAGGGTGCGCATCAACGGCGTCGTTTACGCGCTTGATGATGTGCCGGCCCTGGACAAAAACAAAAAATACGACATTGACCTGGTTGTCGACCGTCTGGTTATGCGCGAAGGCATACGGGGCCGTCTGGCCGAATCCGCGGAGCTTGCCCTGAGTTGCGGCGACGGCGACATGAGCATTCTGCTGCCCGGAGGCGAAGACGGGAGCGACACGGTGACCTTGTATTCCACATCCTCCGTCTGCCCCGAATGCCGATTGAGTCTGCCCAAGGCCTCGCCGCAGCTTTTTTCTTTCAACGGCCCGCAGGGGGCCTGCCCGCGCTGTCTGGGGCTGGGCACGGTGGAATACTTCGACCCCGCCCTGATCGCCCCGAACCGAGGTCTTTCCATCGACGGCGGCGCCCTGCTGCCCTTGCGTTCCTCCCGCGCAGCGGGGCGGCAAAAAGCTGAACTGCAGGCCTTTGCCGGCCGTTTCAATACAACGACCTCGACGCCGCTTTCCGAGTACAGCCCTGAGGCGCTGTCGGCACTGTTTTTCGGCGAATCGGAACCCGGCAAAAGCGCCGAAGACGCGGGGAGTGCGCTGCGCCGCAACTGGCTGGGCGGTTCCGTGCGCATACGCGGCAAAGACAAGGGTGCGGAACGCGCCGGTCTTTGGCCCGGTGTGGTGTCCCTGCTGGAAAAGGGTATGCAGTACGGCGATGCATGGCGCGACGAACTGTCGCGCTACCGCCGCACAACGGACTGCCCGGAATGCGGGGGTGCGCGGCTCAACGATGCGGCGTGCGCGGTGCGGGTGGACGATCTGTCCATTGTGGATTTCTGTCGGCTCTCCATTGCCCGCGCTCTGGACTGGATGGCTTCGCGCACATTCGGGGGGCGGCAGGCGCCGGTCGCCGAGCCTTTATTGAAGGAATTGCAGCACAGGCTGCGCTTTCTGGTGCGCGTCGGTTTGGACTACCTTGCGCTGGGGCGGGCCATGTCCACCCTTTCCGGAGGCGAGGCCCAGCGCATCAGGCTGGCCTCGCAGCTCGGTTCCGGGCTTGTGGGCGTCACCTACGTGCTGGACGAGCCGTCCATCGGGCTTCATCCGCGGGACAACGCCCGCCTGCTGCGCACCCTGCGGGATCTGCAGCGGCGCGGCAACACGGTGCTGGTCGTCGAGCACGATGAAGCGACCATACGGGAAGCGGATACGGTTCTGGAACTGGGGCCGGGATCGGGGGAACAGGGTGGCGAACTTGTGTTCCGGGGCACTGTGCCGCAGTTGCTGCGGGATACGCGTTCTTTGACGGCCAAGTATCTGCGCGGGGATCTTGCCGCTCCCCGGCCGCAGCAACGCCGCAAGCCCAAGTCCGAGTTGGTTCTCAGGCAGATACGGACCAACAATCTGCTCAATGTGGACTGCCGTATCCCCCTTGGCGTGTTTACCTGCGTCACCGGCGTGTCCGGCTCGGGCAAAAGTTCGCTGGTCGTGGACACGCTGTACAAGCATCTGGCCCTGGCCCGCGGCATCAAGGTGGAAAATCCCGGCACAATAGGCGGTATTGAGGGCATAGACGCGATCGAACGCATCATCGCCATTGATCAGAGCCCCATAGGACGCACGCCGCGTTCCAATCCCGCGACCTACACCAAAGTTTTCGACGAAATACGCACTATTTTCGCAAGCAGTCCGGACGCCAAAAAACACGGCTACAACCCCGGACGTTTTTCCTTCAACGTCAAGGGCGGACGTTGTGAAGCATGCGGCGGGGACGGGCAGATACGTATTGAAATGCACTTTCTTCCCGACGTGTTTGTGCAGTGCGATGTCTGCGGCGGCAAACGCTACAATCACGAAACTCTGGAAGTCCGTTACAAGGACTTGAACATTGCGGAAGTGCTGGACCTGACCGTACAGCAGGCGCGCGCTTTTTTCGGCAATTACCCGATTCTGGAACGACGCCTGTCACTGCTGGAGGAAGTCGGCCTGGATTACCTGCGCCTGGGACAGCCGGCACCCACGTTGTCCGGCGGCGAAGCCCAGCGCGTGAAAATTTCCCGGGAACTCGGCAAACGCAGTCTGCCGGGAACCATGTACATACTGGATGAGCCGACAACCGGGCTGCACATGCACGAGGTCGGAAAACTCATCTGCGTCCTGCACGGTCTGGTGGAACGCGGGGCGACGGTTGTGGTGATCGAGCACAATGCCGACATGATTGCCGGGGCGGATTACGTCATCGACCTGGGGCCGGGGGGCGGGGAAAACGGCGGCCGAGTCATCGCCTGCGGCACGCCGGAAGAACTGCTGTGCGACCCGAATTCCGTCACCGGCGCATTTTTAGGCAAAAAACAGCGTGTGTCCGCCGAGGGGATTGTGCCCTCGGATGTGGAAAAAATTTCTTGACATTACACCTAATTGAGTATAATTTTTAGCTAAATGCGCAATTAGCTCAGTTGGATAGAGCGTCGGCCTCCGAAGCCGAAGGTCGCAGGTTCAATTCCTGCATTGCGCGCCAACTCTTCTTCCCGAAAGTCCGCACATGCCCATAACGGCCTGTGCGGACAAATCTTTTCAAGCCGCTTATTCCACTTCTCGAAAAAAAGGGTGCAGAACCTCATGCCCTGCGCGAATGTCCGTTCACGCCCGGTGATGAGCGGACCGTGGTCGAGACACATGACTGCGACGTATCTGACCAACTCACCCAATAAAAATGCCTAAAGGGCCAAAATTCGTATTGACAGAAATATAGCCGGAAATACTATAGTAAGAATGAATAGTAAAATATTTTTTCATATTCTTGCGAGTTATTTTGCTCAGAATATTTTAATGATATATCAGCAGCATGAAATCATTATTTAAACAAAAATGTATTATCATAACTTCTT
>JAITDR010000158.1 GCA_031282465.1 Desulfovibrio sp. | reverse complement strand
CCAACAGATTATTCAGTGAGGCAATAATGGCCAAGTATACGCATACTCTCTCTTGTTCTGACTGCACGTTGCTGTGCTGTAAATCCAATGACTATGAGAAATATCCTCCTTTCTGCCCGACAAGGCAGATTGAAGAAAAACGTCTTGGTAGTGCGCTTGAGGAATATGAAAAGCCTCTTGTGCGCCGTTTGACCCTAACATCCGCTATTCTTGAGGCAGATGGGTATTGTCGGCTTACACGCGTGGAAGAAACCGTTGAATTCGTCAAGCGCATGGGCTTTCGCAAAGTTGGCGTGGCCTCCTGTGTCGGCCTCATGCGTGAGGCGGCTATTTTCTGCAAAATTCTGCAACAGGAACGCATTGTCTACTGTACTGTCGGTTGCAAGATTGGTGCTGTGGACAAGACATTCGTGGGTGTTCCAGAAGACAAAAAACTCAATCGTGGCTGTGGCCATGAATCTATGTGCAATCCGGTTATGCAGGCAAAAGAGCTTGAAGCCCGAGAAACGGACTTTAACATCGTCATCGGACTCTGCGTTGGGCATGACTCTTTGTTTCTCAAATATTCCGCCGCGCCGACCACGGTGATGATCGTTAAGGACCGCGTCATGGCGCATAATCCTGTCGCTGCATTGTATTCTTTCGGCGGCATGTATTCCCGATTTAAAAAATGAAAGCATCAACTGGCATCAAAATGCGGCCCCGGCCCGTTCCCCGCCAGGAAGCAATCAGGCTGCATGTTCCCCGGCGGGAACCCTCACTTTCCACAAGGCGGATTTCCGCTTCCAGCGCACGGAACATGCCCGCCAGCGCATCCCGTTTGGCGCATAATTCAGGGAAATCATCGTTGCCCGAATCCATTTCACAAGTGAACGCGTGCGTTCCAAGATGTTTTTTTCTTCAGCCCCGCACAAGTCCAGAATCCGCAAAGGCAATTGCTACGACAACGCGCCAATGGAGAGCTTCTGGGGTTTGCTGAAGAATGAGCTGGTACATCGCAAAAGCTACAACTCACAGGCTGAAGCCATTACCGATGTAACGGAGTATATTGAAGTTTTTTACAATAGGCAAAGGCGTCAAGCAGCCCTTGGGTATCTCTCTCCGGCGGTATTCGCCAGAAGCGAACTCCCGGAGAAAAAACGACGCATTGCCGCTTAACATGGCGTCCGAATTTGACGACCTACTTCACTCCAGGAGACTGTATGGATGCCATTCATCGCCTGCTGGCGCCGGTTGTTTTCCCTCGCATGGTGCGGATTCAGCAAATCTTTGACGACGCCTGCCTGCGGGATATCCCGGCCGCGGTCCGTGACGCTTTGGCGGCCTGCCCGGCCTATGCTCGCATTACCCCCGGCATGCGGCTGGCGCTGACGGTGGGAAGCAGGGGTATAGCCTCGCTGCCCGTTATCGTGCGGGCCATAGTTGACGCCCTCAAAGACAAGGGGGCCGAGCCTTTTATCGTTCCGGCCATGGGCAGCCACGGCGGCGCGACGGACGAGGGTCAGAAAGCGGTTTTGCTGCACCTCGGCGTTACGGAAGAAAGCGTCGGGTGTCCCATTCACTCCAGTTTGGAAGTCGTCCAGGTCGGGACGCTGTCGGACGGTTTCCCGGTCTATATGGATAAATTTGCGTATGAATCGGACGGCGTGGTGGTCTTCAACCGCATAAAACCGCATACTGGCTTCCGGGCCCGGCACGAAAGCGGCCTGCTTAAAATGCTGGCCATCGGCCTCGGAAAACATAAGGGAGCGGAAAGTTCCCATATGATGGGCTTCGGCAACATGCCTCGCATTATTGAGGAAGCAAGCGCCGTGCATATCAACGGCGGCAAACTCGCCCTCGGCGTTGGCACCATTGAGAGCGCATACGATGAGGTCGCGGAAATCATCGCCTGCGGCCCTGAAGACTTTTTCCAGGCCGATGAGGACGGGCTTAAAAAAGCCTTCAAGAACATGCCGAAGCTCTGCGTTGACAAGCTGGACCTGCTCATAGTCGACGAGGTGGGCAAAGAGTATTCCGGCGGCGGCATGGACAGCAACATTACCGGCCGCTACGTTACACCCTATATTTCCGGCGGGCCGGATATAGACAGGATAGTCGCGCTCGACATGACGGAAGGAAGCCACGGCAACGCCTCCGGGATAGGGCTTGTGGACGTGGTGACGGCTTCCCTGATTAAAAAAATAGATATGGCCGCCACCTACACCAACAACATCACCTCCAAAGTGCCCGCCTCAAGCCGGTTGCCCATGCATTTTGAAACCGAGGAAATGGTTATCCGTTGCGGGCTGAAAACATGCCGATCCGTCGACTATGCAAAAGCCAGGGTCATGCGAATCCCGAACACCTTGCACATGCGGGAGGCCTTTATCTCCGAAGTCCTGCTGCCGGAAGTCGAAAACCGCCCTGACGTGCGTATTCTCGGAACGCCCCAACCCATGCGTTTTAACGCCAATGGCACCCTTGCCGACCCCTATTAGGGCCTGTTCACTATGGCCCTAGAGCATTTAACACGCATTTCTTTCCAGCGGAGGATCGATATGTAATCGTAGACATATTCTCGTCCATTGATGATTTGATGTCCTTGCGGCATAACTGATCACCTCCATAGATATATTTTATATCTATGGAGCTTCGTTGTCAACCCCTCCAAACATTAAATAATTCTTGTATTGTTAATATGTTATACTTTCGCACTCGATATATTTTCACGGGATTGCAGGGTTCAAACGCTTTGCCCTGATTGCGCCGGGTCAGGAACCGTATCTGGCTCTTGAACCGGCACAGGCTTTCCGGGCTGATGTGCAGTTCACCTCCCAATCCCAGCCGGTAGCCGAGAAACTTGCGCTTGTGGCACAGGTCCACCGCGCTTTTGGAGGGATTCACCTTCAGCTTGAGCTTCTTTTCAAGAAACTGCGTTACCGATGTCATGACTCGTTCTCCCGCTTTCTGGCTGTAAACATAGATATTACAGTCGTCAGCGTAGCGGCAGAACTTGTGGTTACGGCGTTCCAGTTCCTTGTCCAGGTCGTCAAGCAGCAGATTGGACAGCATCGGCGATAGGGGACCGCCCTGCGGTGTGCCTTCTTCACGGCGGACGCACACGCCGTCCTGCATCAGCCCCGCGTTCAAGAAGGCGCGGGTGATGCGCAGGAAGCGTTTGTCCTTCACATGACAGGCCAGACGGCTCATCAGGATGTCGTGGTTCACCCGGTCGAAAAATTTCTCCAGGTCGATATCCACCACATAGGCGCGGCCGTCTTCCACGTATTGCGAGGCCTGGCGCAACGCATCGTGAGCGCCGCGTCCGGGCCGGAAACCGAAACTCGAATCCGAGAACAGCGGGTCAAGTATCGGTCCCAGGACTTGGGCCATGGCCTGCTGCACCATGCGGTCCACAACCGTTGGGATACCCAATTGTCGTACCCCACCCGAGGGCTTGGGGATTTGCACCCCGCGCACCGGTTCAGGTTTGTATGTGCCGGTCAGCAGACTTGTAAGCAGGCCTTCCTTGTTCTCGTGTATCCATCCGCGCAGGTCGTCAACGGACATGCCGTCCACGCCTGCCGCGCCCTTGTTGGAGACCACGCGTTGGTAGGCCTTGTTCATGTTCACCGGGTCAACGACCCGTTCCATGAGCTGTTGCGTCAGAAGCTCGGTTTCGTTGTTCACTGTGAGTTTTGGCGACTCCCCGCTTCCGGCAGATTCGATTGCGCCTGCACCGCCCGGAGCGTGGCACGAGACGGGACGTACGAGACGCTTCACTTGTCCCCCGCTCCC
>JAITDR010000090.1 GCA_031282465.1 Desulfovibrio sp. | reverse complement strand
GCCGGCCGCCCAGACAGTGTACAGAAATGGAATGTCGTTTTCAATACATAGGCGCTGTTTTTTCTCGGCCTACCATTTCCGGGGAACCCACTTGAAGTCCCAACCGACGACCAGGGGTTCTTTCCAGAAGCGGCCCGGCACGCCTGTTTCTTTGTCCACATGCAGCAGGTAGCCCTGTTTTTCGGGGTTGTCTATGATAAAGGTGACTTTATAGTCGCCGGCGCCGTCGAGCTTGACGTTGTTGCCGTAATGCGGCCCGTCGCTGGCGCTCATGGGCATAAAGCTGCCTTCGATGACCTTGCCTCCTTTTTTCTCGATGCGGTATTTCACGGTCAGGTTGGGCACGAAATCGCCAGCGCCGTAGCCGAGGTTGTTGCCTTCGGCCGCGCTGATGTCGGCTTCCAGGTGCATGTCGGCCTGGGAGGCGGGCAGTCCGCCGGCAGAGGCGGGTTCCATGTCGACGGGCTGGAAGTAAACGCCCGCCACCTGCAGGGGGCCGATCTTCTGTTCGTCGCCGAGGGGAAACTCCTCAAAACCTTTTTCCGTTCCCGGAGCCGGAGCGGCCGCCCAAGCCGCTGAGGCAACACCGATAAACAACAGGGTCAATGCCGGGATGCAGACAAGTTTGCGAATCACTGCTTTGGTCATGTTCTATCCTCCGATGCTTTCGGCCTAAGCCGCGTTGTGCCGCCGGGTGGCGGCGGTTTTACGGGTATGGTAAAGAAATGTCGCCGCCGCGAGGACGATGAGCACCGCCTGCGGTGCCAGGGTTTCCAGCGTGGGATACACGCCGAGCAGATCAATGGAGCCGATAAAGGGTACCGGGGTCACGGACACCGCATCGGCCTCCTGCAGTTCCTTCACGCCGCCTCCGGCAAACACGACGGACATGATGTACATGAGAATGCCGGTGCCGATGAAAAAGGGGCGCAAGGGGATACGCAGGCTGCCGAAACGGATGAGTATGAACAGCGCCACAAGGCACACGCTGCTCACGCCGAAGCCGTACCAGACCATGTCGATATGGTCTTTGGCGTCCGCCAGCAAGGCCTGATAAAAGAGAATGGTTTCCGCTCCTTCACGAAAGACGGCAAGAAAGGCGGCCGCACCCAGGGCGAAAACGCTGCCCCTGCCGACCGCGGCGGCGACCTTGCCTTCAATATAGGAGCGCCAGGCCGCGCTTTCCGCCTTGGAAATCATCCAGTTGCTGACAAAGAATAGGACGACCACGGCCAGCAGCATGGTGACGCCTTCCAGGATTTCCTGATTCGCGCCGCTGAGAGCAACGAAGCGTTGCAGGACAACGGCCAGCAGGGCGCTGGCCGGCAAGGCAGCGGCCCCGCCCGCATAGACCACCTTGGTCAGGGCGGCGTTGCCCGAGCGGATCAGGTAGGCGGCGATGGCCGCGACTACAAGGATGGCCTCAAATCCTTCGCGCAGCAAGATAAGCAGGGAAGCAGCGAAAACGGTCCAACCGCCCTCCTGCTTGCCGTCCAGGGCGTCCCCGTCCTCGCGCAGCATCTTGTTCAGTGCATCAAGGCTCGCCCGGACCTCTTTGTTGGGAGCGCCGTCCGTCATCAGGCGTTTGACCTCTGCAAAATTGTATTCGACGACGGAGGCGCGTTTGCCGGACACGTAGGCCATGACCGCGCGCTCTACGCCGAGTTTTTCGTAATATTCGAAATAGGCCTTATTGACCAATGCCTTGGCTTTTTCGGCATCCTTGGTGGTGAAGTAGACTTCATAGGAATCGTTAAGAATCACAGTCATTTCGTCCGTGATTTCCCGCCACGAGGCGTATTGGGCGGCAAACGCCGGCGCGGCAAGGCAAAAAAGAAGCGGCAAGCAAACAAAAAAGGCAGTTTTTTTCATACCCGGCCCTCCTGCCGGCAAATGGGTGAGCATACGCTACAGAAAATGAACGTCAAATTCATTTAAATACAATGCCGGACCTGTCTCGGTCTGTCAACTTTTTTTTCAGCTTTTTTTCAGCTTGGCTGAATACATCCTTCACAAAGGATTTCTGTACCCGGCCGCCGTCATGGACCGGCACAGCCGGAAAGTGCCGTCCCGACGGCTGCCCGACACCATGGAGACGGATTTTTGCCTCTCGGCCCCGGCAGAAGCCTTGGCAAAATACTGCTCCCCGGATATCTTCAACACCGGCCAAGACAGTCAGTTTACCAGCTTCGCTTTCACCAACGTCCTGCCGTACAAGGGAATCCGTATCTCCATGGACGGGCGCGGCCGCCGGCCGGACAGCGTATTTATCAAGCGGCTCCGGCGCTCGCTCAAGTACGAAAACGTGTATCTGAATGCTTACGAAACCGGTTGCATCATGGGCATAGGGAAACTTCCCGTAAAAGATGCCGGATATATGCATCGCATTCGCTTCGTTATCTCAAAAAATCTTGACTCGTGAGACGGGTCCATACATGAGGCGGATCCATACATGAAAAAGGGAATCAGAAGTCTGCCCGTGGTCATGAACCATTACGTCAACGACGTCGCGTGGCGCATGACCGTTTCTCCGGCCCGCTTCGATGAACAATGCCGGATTCTTGCGGAGCGCGGCATGCGCGGGATCGGTCTTGACGAGGCTGAAGCCTATCTGTTTGACGGAGAAGGATTGCCGGACGGCAGCCTGCTCCTGACCTTTGACGACGGCTATCTTGACAATTATTTTTACGCCCTGCCCATACTGCACAAATACGGTCACAAGGCGGTCTGTTTCCCTGTGGCCGACAGACTTGAGACGCAGACGGAACCGCGCGCGCCCTTTGACGAAGTGTTGTCCGGTCGGGCCGTCGTGCCGGACGGCGCAGCACGGCCTTTGACGCTGACGGCGCAGGGATTCACCGTGCGCAAGGATGTTTTCCTGGGCCGGGCCGAGGTTGCGGCGATGGATGCAAGCGGTATTTTCCGTATTGCCTCGCACGGCCGCGGACATTACGGCGTTTACACAAGCCCCGTTTACAGGGATTTCTTCCGTCCCCGCACACAGATGCGCACCTTTTACCGGACGGAGGATGATCCTGTCTGGGGTATGCCGGATTTTCCCGTCAAACCCGGCCTGCGCTTCCGCGCTTTTATGCCGAACCCGGATATGGTGGAGGCCGTCAAAAAACTCGTGCCGCAGAACTTTGACGCGGCGGCCGACT
Organism: Desulfovibrio sp.; assembly: GCA_031282465.1. GTDB lineage: Bacteria > Desulfobacterota > Desulfovibrionia > Desulfovibrionales > Desulfovibrionaceae > Frigididesulfovibrio. The sequence continues at coordinate 315 of JAITDR010000090.1, read as the reverse complement.
TTTTCGCCGGGCGCTCCGGCCCGGAGGACTTGCGCGCCCTGCTCGCGTCGTATAAAGGCAGACTGGGGCGCTACGAAACCGATGCTGAACGCAGGGAACGCATGTGGCGTGAAATCGGTTTGGGCAAGGAAGACCTGGAGCGCGTTCTGGGTCACACGGTGCGGAGCCTGTGCTGGCCGTGGGGACGCCGGTGTGCGGAAGCCGAGCAACTCGCCCGCGACGCGGGGTTCACCATCTTTTTCGTTGTCTACGGCGGCGCCAACCCGCCGGGACATCCCGATGCCGTACACCGATTTGAAAACAGCGACAGAAGCG
>JAITDR010000272.1 GCA_031282465.1 Desulfovibrio sp. | reverse complement strand
AGTCGCCTTTCTGGATTCACTCCGCGAAGACGATGCCGTACGGGGCGTGCTCGTGCGCATCAATTCACCCGGCGGGGCGGTCGGCCCGTCCCAGGAAATTTTCGCCGCCGTGAAACGCCTCGCTCAGTCCAAGCCCGTCGTGGCCTCCCTCGGCGCTGTGGCCGCCTCCGGCGGCTACTATATCGCTTTGGGCGCCCGAGAAATCGTTACCGGGCCGTCCACCCTGACAGGAAGCATCGGCGTCAAAATGCAGCTTCCGAATATCGAAGGCCTCATGCGCACCCTGGGCGTTTCCGAAAAAACGTTGCGTACCGGAAACCTCAAGGACGCGGGCAACATCGCGCGTCCGATGACCCCGGAAGAAGAAGCCTACCTCGACGGTCTGCTCGCGGACCTGTACGAAGAATTCGTCCGAACCGTGGCGACGGAACGCCGCCTTTCCCCGGAAGCAGCGCGCAACATCGCCGACGGTCGGGCCGTGACCGGACGCCGCGCCCTGGAACTCGGCCTTGTGGACGCCGTGGGCGATGCCGCTGACGCCTTGCTCCGACTCCAGACCCGTTGCGGCCTCAATAACGGCACATACAAACTCGTGCGAGGGCCGGAAAAAGACGAAGGCTGGATTGAACGCCTCTTCGGCGCCGCCCTGGACAGAGCCGTCAACGCCCGGGCAAACGCCGCCCTGCCGCTGTTCAGCTATCAGTGAAGAAACACTGATCGAGCAGCCTTTTGCCGAATCTGTCCGCCCAGCCGAGGGAATTTATCGAAAACCTTCAACGCACTATCCGGATTCCACACCATGCGCGCATACGGCATTCTTCTGCACATTTCCTCCCTGCCCTCTGCCTGGGGCATAGGCGACCTCGGCCCGGCAGCCTTCCGTTTCGCGGACATTCTGGCCGAAAACAAGGCATCGCTCTGGCAGGTGCTGCCCCTCAACCCCACCGAACCGGGCTTCGGTAACTCCCCGTACGCAAGCCCCTCGGCCTTTGCCGGAAACCCCCTGTTTATCAGCCCGGAACTGATGCAGCGCGACGGCTGGGTGTCCGCCGCCGACCTGGAAACCTCCAGGCATTGCGCAGGACGCCTCGGCGCCGACCCCGCCCGCATAGACTTTGAAGCCGTACATGCGCAACGCGGGCACATGCTCCACGCGGCTTTTGAACGCAACAGCCCGCAACTGCGCAACGACCCTGCTTTCCTCGCCTTCTGCCGCGAACATGCATACTGGCTGCACGACTTCGCCCGCTTCGTCACTCTCAGGCGGCGCTTCAGGTACGCCCCTTGGTGCGACTGGCCCGAGCCCCTGCGCCTGCGCGACGAACGCGCCCTCGAAGAATGGGACGCCCAGGCAGCAGCCGACATACTGCGCGAAAAATTCGTCCAGTACCTCTTTCACTCGCAATGGCTCGGCCTGCGCGCTTACTGCAAAGAGCGCGACATCCTGCTGCTCGGCGACGCGCCCTACACCGTGACCCACGACAGCGCCGACTGCTGGTCCAACAGCCGCTGTTTCAAACTGGACGACGACATGCGCCCCTCCGCCGTGTCCGGTGTGCCTCCCGACTACTTCTGCGCCGACGGCCAACGCTGGGGAACCCCCGTCTACAAATGGGACATACTCGCCCACGAAGGCTTCGACTGGTGGAAAAAACGTCTCGGCCACGCCCTGACGCTCGTGGACCTGCTGCGCCTGGACCATTTCAGGGGCTTTTGCGCGTACTGGGAAATCCCCGCCGCGGAAAACACCGCCGTCAACGGACGCTGGCGCAAAGCGCCGGCCGCGGAATTCCTTCAATCCCTGCGCGAACACTTCGGCACCCTGCCCTTCCTGGCCGAAGACCTCGGCCTCATCACCGACGATGTGCGCGAAGTCATGGAGCGTTTCGACCTGCCCGGCATGCATGTGCTGCAGTTCGCCTTCGGCGGCGACACCGGCACCAACCCCAACGCACCGCACAACCACAGGAAACACTCCTTTGTGTACACCGGCACCCACGACAACGCACCGACAAAAGCCTGGTTTGCCGAACTCGGTCCCGAAGAACGCGACAACCTCTGCCTGTACAGCGGTCTGCGGACCGACGACAACGGCGCCTGTCTCCTTCTGACCCGCATGGCCTTCGCCTGCACGGCCGAATGGTGCGTGCTGCCTGCTCAGGACGTCCTTGCCATGGGCACCGATGGACGCATGAATATGCCGGGCCTGACTGCAGGCAACTGGAGTTGGCGCATGACCCCGGAGCAACTCGCCTCGGAAGCCTGGCGCGGCCCGGCGGAATTCGCCTGCATTTACGGCCGGACCGGAAAAACGGCAACGCTCCCTGCCTTCGATTTGGACAATATCGCTGAATAGGGAGAACACGGTTGCAAACCATTGCGGAACATTCGATGAACGCGCACCCGAAAATCATTGATGCCTTAAAGGATGGAAAGCCTTTCTATTCTCTGGAATTTTTTCCGCCCGGCGAGGCGGCGGCACGGCCCGATTTTTTTGCGGCGGTCGACGCCCTGCGCGCCGTCAATCCCCTTTTTGTGTCCGTGACCTACGGGGCAGGCGGCGGCACACGCTCCAACACCCTCGAAACCGCCTCCCGCCTTGCCGGCCTCGATCTCATTACTATGACCCACCTGACCTGCGTAGGCGCGACGCCGGAGTCTATCCGCGCCTATCTCGCGGAACTTGCCGGTGCGGGGGTGCGCAACATTCTGGCCCTGCGCGGCGATCCTCCGCAGAACCGGGAGATACGCTGGGAAGACTGCGCCTTCATGTACGCCTCGGATCTGGTGGGTTTCGTGCGCAGGGAATACCCCGACTTCGGCATAGCTGCGGCCGCCTACCTGACCCCGCATCCCGAATCGCCGTCCTTTGCCGAAGACAGACGTCACACCGCCTTGAAACTTGATGCCGGGAGCGATTTTGCCGTAACTCAGCTTTTTTTCGACAGCAGAGAATACTTTGAGTATGTAGAGCGCATGCGCGAACTCGGCATCCGCAAGCCCATCGTGCCCGGCGTGTTGCCCGTGCAGAGCCTGGAACTGCTGCGTCGCGTGCTGCAACTCAGCGGTTGCAATATTCCGGCCAAACTCTATCTTGCTTTGGAAGAGGCCGACCGCAAGGGCGGAGCGCAAAAGGTAAGAGAGGCCGGCGCGACGCATGCGGTGGAACAAATCAGGACGTTGCTGGCCGGCGGCGCGCCCGGCATCCACCTGTATACGTTGAACAAAGCCGAACTGTGCCTGCGCATTATCGATGAAGTCGGCCCGCTGTAGTCAGGCCG
>JAITDR010000107.1 GCA_031282465.1 Desulfovibrio sp. | reverse complement strand
GTCGCGAGGGACATTCTCCTTTCCGAATACCTGGATCTGCCCGTCCACCTCGCGCACATAAGCTGCCGGCAGTCCGTGGAACTGCTGCGTTTCGCGGCTGACCGCGGCCTCAAGGTCAGCGCCGAAACCTGCCCGCATTATCTGCTGCTGGACGACGGACTGCTCGAAGGTTTCAACGCCGCGGCCAAGGTCAATCCTCCTCTGCGCAGCCGCGAAGACGTGCGCGCCTTGCGCGAGGCCGTGCGCGACGGCCTCATCGGCATCTTTGCCACGGACCATGCCCCGCATGCCGCGCACGAAAAGGAACAGCCACTGGATCAGGCCCTCTGCGGGTTCATCGGACTGGAAACGGCCCTGCCCCTGACCTATACGCTGGTGCGTGACGGGCTGCTGAGCGAAGCCGCCTTCACGCGTATGTGGCACAGCGCTCCCGCCGCCGTGTTCGGTATCCCCGTCAACAACTTCGCCCCCGGCGATCCCGCGGATTTTTTTCTTTTCGACCCGGACGAAGAATGGACGGTCTGCCGCGACACCATACACTCCAAAAGCCTGAACACCCCCTTCCTCGGCCGGCGTCTGCGCGGCAGAGTGACCGCCCACTGGCTTGGAGGACGCCGCGTAGTGTGATACACTGCGTGCCGACGCGCCGGACGTACTTCGTATTGCTCCGTTATCTCCGCCCTGCGGGGCACCGTCCGCTTCACGAAACGCAACGGCGCGGCCGCGGCGCTGTTTCGCCCCGGCATACAACGCGCAGGAGGACGCAATGCCGCAACCGTCGTTCAAGGACGCCGTTACCTTGTGCAAATCCGTCATGCGCAACGGCTGGGACGCCCATGTAGTCAATACTCCCTTGCAGCATGAACTTATGGAAAAGCTGGACTACTGCGCCGTGGACATCGCCACCGACGCGCCTGTGGAAGAGCTGAAAAAAATCTTTCCCGGCTTCCGGGTCGACAGCGAGGGACAACCCGTCGCCCTGCTCGGGTTGCTGGAAGAAAACGACTGCCTGTACCGTTTTTACCTCATGAACATTGCCGAGGCCACGCGCCCGGAAAGCTCCATGACCAGACTCACGCCGACCATGCTCGGGAGCATGCACCGGCTCGGATGCCTGCCGAGCAGCCTGGTCAGCGGCATGTCCACCCTGTCCCCCGCGAACAAGGGTGATACCGGCTTTGAAGATTTCTCCTGCGGGCAGGTGCGCTTTACCGGGCTGCCCGACGAAACGCTGAGCACGAACTACCTGCTCGCCTTCCGCGCCTTCCGTCATGCCGCGAGCCTGAATCTGCCCATAGACCCCAACACATGGATAAGCATCGTGCGCTCCGCCCAGCGCATTCTTGATTACGTGCCCAGCCGCAGCATCATGGAAGAATGGCGCAAGGTCGAGGCGCCGGACATGTGGAAATTCGTGCGCATGCTCTTCGACAGCCAGATCCTGCACGGCCTGCTGCCGGAACTGGCCGCCCTCTTCCGCGTACGCCAGACCAGAAACGACAGCGGCACGGAAGAAAACGTCCTCGACCACTCCATAGAATGCGTCCGCCGCTATCCCGAGGATAAATTCCATTACGACTGGTACGGCACCTTTGCCATGCTTATGCACGACGTCGGTAAACTCTATACGGCTGAATTTTATCAAGGCCGCTGGACATTTTATGAACATCATCGCATAGGCGCGGAAGTCACGCGCAAAATTCTGCGCCGCCTGCACATGTTGCCCGAAGATATCGAGCTTATCTGCCATCTTGTGCGCCACCACATGCGCTTCAAATTCATGATGACGGACAAGGGGATACGCCGCTTCAGAGCACTGGAGGAATACCCGCGCCTCATAGAAATGAGCCGCGCCGACATCAAGGCCAGAGACGACAATTATACGGCCTTCAACCACAACAACAAGTATCTGGAACGCGCCGAACTGCCGGAACAGATGCTGGAACCGCTGCTCAACGGCAACGAAATAATGGAGTTCACCGGCCTCAAGCCGGGACCCATGGTCGGCCATATCCGCAACTCCCTGCTGACCGCCCAGATAGCAGGAGAAGTCACCAACCGCGGAGAAGCCGCGGCTTTCGTCCGGGCCATGGCCCAAGCCGGGGATTAAGGAAGTGCCGATTAAATGGGGCTCCGCCACAAACCCCGCCGGGGGAAATGATTTCCCTCGGACCCCCTCATCGTGGACACACATACTCAAAGTTGAAACGCTCCAGGAATCGCATATGAACCCTGCGTTTACGGTGGACGAACTGCTTGCGGCGTACTTCGACACCGTCCCCGACCCCGGCAACCCGTCGCAACGGGTGAGCTTCGGCACATCCGGGCACCGGGGCTCATCCCTGAACGGCAGTTTCACGGAACGGCACGTCCTGGCCATAACCCGTGCCGTATGCGATTACCGCCGGCTCAAGGGCATCAACGGTCCCCTGTTCATGGGCAGGGATACGCACGCCCTGTCCGGGCCGGCCCAGGATACGGCTCTGGAAGTGCTGGCGGCCTGCGGGGTGAAAACGCTTATCCAGGCGGGCGGGTTGCCGACGCCGACCCCTGTCGTTTCCCGAGCCGTCATATCGCATAATGTCTCAGGCGCGGGATCCACAGCCGACGGCATCGTGATAACCCCTTCGCACAACCCGCCTGAGGACGGCGGCTTCAAGTACAATGAACCGCACGGCGGACCGGCCGGGGAGGAGGTCACGGCTTGGATTGAAAAGCGCGCCGACGCCTACCTTGCCGACGGCAACAAAGGCGTCGAACGGGCGTCCGCCGGACGCAGGGGCGCCTTTGTCGAGGAAGTCGACCTTATCGGCCCCTACGTCCGCGCCTTGGGCGATGTCGTGGACATGCGGGCCGTTGCCGCTTCCGGCCTGCGCCTGGGCGCCGACCCCCTGGGCGGCTCGTCCCTGCCCGTCTGGGAGCGGACGGCCGCCGAATACGGCCTCGCGCTAACCGTGGTCAACACCGAACTCGACCCGCTTTTCCGCTTCATGCCCCCGGATCATGACGGCAAAATCCGCATGGACTGCTCCTCCCCCCAGGCCATGGCCGGCCTCATCCGTTCGGCCGCGGGCTTTGATCTCGCCTTCGGCAACGACCCGGACGCCGACCGTCACGGCATCGTCACCCCCAAGGGGCTGATGAACCCCAACCACTACCTTGCCGCCGCCGTGGATTACCTGCTGCGGCACCGTCCGGGACACCCGGCGGGCGCCGCCGTGGGCAAGACCTGCGTCAGCACCGGGTTGATAAACCGCATCTGCGCGCGGCGCGGCGCGCCGCTGTACGAAACCCCGGTGGGCTTCAAATGGTTTGTGGAAGGGCTCGCAAGCTCCGCGTTGCGCTTCGGCGGAGAGGAAAGCGCCGGCGCGTCTTTTCTGCGCCGCGACGGCAAGGTCTGGACCACGGACAAAGACGGCATCATCATGAACCTGCTGGCCGCCGAAATGAACGCCGTCACCGGTGAAAATCCTCAAGCCGCCTATGAGGCCCTGACCCGCGAACTCGGGGAAACCTTTTACTCCCGCGTCGACGCCCCGGCGACGGCCGCTGAAAAAGACGCCTTGAAACGGCTGACGCCGGATTGCGTGCGTTGCGGGGAACTGGCCGGTGAACCCGTCACCGGGGTACTGACGCGCGCTCCCGGCAACGACCGGCCCATCGGCGGCGTCAAGGTGGAAACGGCTGAAGGCTGGTTCGCGGCGCGTCCGTCCGGCACCGAGAATTTGTACAAAATTTATGCCGAAAGTTTTGTCGGCCCGGAACACCTGCAACGTATCAGGGAAGAGGCGCGGGAACTGGTCGGCGCGGCCTTTGCGGGCATTAGGAATTGTTCATAAATAATATTTACAAATTACTCACTAACCACAGTGGAATTATCGGGATCCTATCGCATAAATGTTAAGATAATAAATGAACAACTCCTTAGTCGCAAGCGCAGCTTCGGCACACGCAATGAGAAGGGGGAGAGATTCGTCGAACGCATGTTTTCTCTGCGTCAAACCTGCCGGAGTCAATTGCGTCGAACCTACCCTGTCTTGGTCGACGCCTTCCAGAGCCTGTTTACCGGTCGCCAACCCGATACCGCCTTCATCCATTCTTAACCCATGTCTAACAAGGCACGCATAAAAACCGCATCGGAAACCGCCTTATTTACCTTTTTATGCATCTTCCTAAAAAATATATCTAATAATTTCAGCATATTAATTTTTTTATAGTCAAATGTTATGCCAGAGAATAAAAATGCCTATTGACTTCTCCTGCGCCTGTGGTATTGTTGCGCCATGTACATTCGTCAGACAGAAACAAAAACTTCGTCAACTTCCGAAAAATATACAACTTTTCGCATTGTTG
>JAITDR010000188.1 GCA_031282465.1 Desulfovibrio sp. | reverse complement strand
CTTTTCAGGCTTTACGGGACTTCTGTGGAGTGTAATTTGGTGGGCCATCAGGGAATCGAACCCCGAACCAACTGATTAAGAGTCAGCTGCTCTACCAATTGAGCTAATGACCCGAAGTCGGTTCTGAGTATCAGAGCCTCGAGAAATGTCAATATCCCCGTACACGGCTTCCCGCACATCGGCTTGCGGAGCGCGGGCCTTTCACCGCATGGCTGTTTCGGCTTTGCCGGAAGTCGGAAGGGAGCCCCTCGCAGGCAGACGCTCCAGACGTTTTAAGAGCGTTTGGTAAAGAAATTCGGATGAAAGCAGTCCTTACCAATGACGACGGCATCCGCGCCGTGGGCTTGCGCGCCCTGTACAAGGCTCTCGGAGAGGCGGGCCATGAAGTGCGCGTCGTTGCCCCCATGACCGAACAATCGGCCGTGAGCAGTTCCATCACCATGTTGAGCCCGTTGCGCGCCGTACACATCAAGGAAGAGAATATTGCCGGATACGGCGTCTTCGGCACACCCACCGACTGCGTAAAACTCGGCATGTCCCAACTTCTGGACGGGTTTACCCCGGATATCGTCCTTGCCGGCATCAACGCCGGCGCCAACGTCGGCCCGGACATCTTCTATTCCGGCACGGTGGCGGCGGCGGTCGAGGCCGCCTGTCAGGGTATGCCCGCCCTGGCCGTATCCTACGACAACTTCCGCCCGGCAGGCATCGACGCCCACGCACGCTATGCCGTTGCCGTGATGGAACGTATCCCTTGGGACAAAATCCCTCCTCGCCGGGTCATCAACCTGAACATGCCCGACCGTCCCGTCGCGGAATTCAGAGGCCTGGCCGTCTGCCCCCCTACAACGGCCGCTTGGGACGATTTCTACCACAGGCGCGAAGACCCGCGCGGCAGGTCGTACTGGTGGCTGGACGGCAAAATTCCGGACAGAGATGTGCTGCCGGAATCAGACAAGGCCCTCCTGAAAGAAGGCTGGGCGACCCTGACCCCCCTGAAATGCGATTTTACCGATCCGGAAACTCTGACAATTCTGCGCCGTCTGCCCGACAGGCTCGCCTGACATTGTCCCGGTCCTTTTTTGCGCTGTGATTGTCCATCGCTTGTAAATAGTTTACGTTTGGGGTAATCATGGATGGGTAGCCGCTGTTTTCCCGCCGCAGTATCTCGGCGGGACAATTGTAAACCAGTGCCGACCGGCGATTTGCATGGACGAAAGTGTCGTTCGGGAAATGCTTCTGGACTTTGTCGAGAATGCCGTTCCCGATTATATCACGGAAGCCGCGCGCGAACTGCTCGGCGATGTGGGACTGCAGAAATTCACGCTGAAAAGGACCGGTCCTTACTGGGAAGCGGAAGGCAGCGTGCAGGGAGACGACCTTCAGGTCTACAGTCCCAAATTAACGCTTGCCCTGCACGAAAAATCCCTTAATTACGAATGTAACTGCCCGGACTCCTTTTCCGGGGCCTGCAGGCATGTTGCCGCCACCGCCCTGCACCTGCTCGCCGACCTCGACAAGGATCTGGACTGCCCCGGCGAGCTTTCCAGACCGCGCAGCGACTGGCGCCAAGCCTTCCACAGTTTTTTCAGCGCGGAACTCGAACCCGAAGCCGGACGTCGCTACCTGATTATCCGCTTCTACCCGGAGCCGGGACGCCTTCAGGCTGCGTTCTTTACGGGCAGACAGAACAAGTCCGGCCTTTCCTCGGTGCATACCTCCATCACGCTGGAACAAATCATAAGCTCGCCGGAACTCTGCGAACTGTCGCCGGACCTGCCGCAGACGGCAAAACTCATCGCAGAACACGAAGACTACTCCGGGCATCGCGTCACTATACCCGACGGGCTGCTGACCGGCTTTCTCTGGGCCGTACGCAAGGAATACTACTTGTTCCGGCAGGATACCGACACCCCCTGCCGCATCGAACAGCGCGCCATGCAGATTAAATTCCGCCCGGAATTTGACGAACATACCGGACTGACCTTCAGCGTCCTGTTGCACGGAAAAGGCAAGCCCCCGATGCCCATTGAAGGCACCGACACCACCTTCCACGGGCAGATGCCGCTCTGGGTATGCAGGCAGAACAGCTTTTACCCGGTGCATACTTCCGTCAACACCAAACTGGTGCAGGAGCTGACCAAAGCCCCTCTCGTCATACCGCCGGAAGATATTTCCGAATTTCTGGACAGGGTGTGGAGCCGGCTGCCCTGTTCCGCCCTCTACGGCCATGAAGAATTCCTGCAGCGCATGGAACCTTTTTTCGTGCCCGCCGTTTACAACCCGAAACTTTTTCTCGACGAGGAGGGCAGCCTGCTCACCCTGCAGGTGCAAAATGTCTACGAAAGCATCCACGGCGAATTCATTATGCCCGGACCCAACCCGGATTATCAGACCGGCAGCTATGCCTACGAAGGCAAAACCTATTTGGTGCGCAGGCGTCAGGATGAAGAAGCCGCGCTCACCAACATGCTGCTTGAAATAAAATTTCAGCCGCGCAATTCCCGCGTCTGGTTCCTTGAACCGGAGGAGGCCGTCGCCTTCCTGTTGGACGTGTACCCCAAACTGGTGGAAAAATATCGCGTCTACGGAGAATCCGCCCTCACGCGCTACAAAGTCCGACTCTCCCAGCCGACCATAAGCGCCGAAGTGAAAAGCAATGAAAAGGAAAAATGGTTTTCCTTGGACATCAACGTCAGTTATGACGGCCAGAATGTGCCTCTTGAAAAAATATGGAAGGCATGGACGCAAGGCAAACGCTACGTCCAGTTGAAAGACGGCTCGTACAGCAGTCTGCCGGAGTCCTGGCTGGAGCGCGTGGCGCACAAGCTCCAGTCCCTCGGGCTGGACCCTTCCAGGCCGCCCAGAGAACAGTACCCCCAGTTCGGCGCGCCCGTTCTCGACAGTCTGCTGGAAGAACTGCCGGACGCCGTCACCGACGACTTTTGGGATAGCCTGCGTGATAAGATACACACCTTCAAGCAAATAGCCCCTGTGCCCCAGCCGAAAGGGCTGAACGCCACCCTGCGTGCCTACCAGAAACAGGGGCTGGCCTATCTCAACTTCCTGCGCGAGTATAATTTCGGCGGTATCCTTGCGGACGAAATGGGTTTGGGCAAGACCGTGCAGACCCTGTCCTTCATCCAGCACATGGTGGAACACGGGGCCTCCTCGCCCAACCTCATCGTGGTGCCGACTTCCGTGTTGCCCAACTGGGAAAGGGAAGCGGAAAAATTCGTCCCGACCCTGAGGCTGCTGACTATTTACGGCACCAAACGTGAGGGCATGTTCAAAAAAATCAGGAAGTCCGATCTGGTACTCACGACCTATGCGCTGCTCCGCCGCGACCTTGAAGAACTGCAGCAATATGAGTTCAATACCGTTATCCTGGATGAAGCGCAGAACATAAAAAATCCCAACACCATCACGGCACGCGCCGTGCGCCGCATCAAGGCCGGGATGCGCCTCTGTCTCTCCGGTACGCCCATTGAAAACAATCTGTTCGAACTCTGGTCGTTGTTTGAGTTTCTCATGCCCGGTTTCCTCGGCGCGCAACACTCCTTCAGACGCAGCATCGTGCGCCCCATCAAGGACGGCGACGACGAAACGCTCTCGTCCCTGCGCCTGCGCGTGCGGCCTTTCATCCTGCGCCGCACCAAGGCGGAAGTGGCCAAAGACCTGCCGCCCAAAATCGA
>JAITDR010000117.1 GCA_031282465.1 Desulfovibrio sp. | reverse complement strand
CCGGGTGACGAGCGTTGCCGTCTGGCCAACCTGCCGTGGCTCGTCAAGGCTTCGGATCTGCGGGCCTTGCTGGGCACGGCTCGCATCCGGCTCATCAATGACCTGGAAGCTCTGGCTTGGGCCTGCCTGTTGCCGGAGGCAATCGCCGTGCAAGCCGTCCTTCCAGGCACGGCAAAGCCGGGAGCGCCCGCGGCGGTGACGGCGGCCGGCACGGGTTTCGGCCAGGCTCTGCTTCTCAGCCCGCCGGCAGACGAGCCGATGCGCTTTGCGTACGCCCGCGTATTGCCGAGCGAAGGCGGACATGCGGAATTCCCCTTTGCGGGCGCGCGCGAGTTCGCGTTCGCCGCTTTTGCCGCAGCGCGTCTCGGCACGGACAGGCTGCTTTGCGACCATATTGTCGGCGGAGCAGGCCTGACGCATATTCTTGCCTTTCTCGGCGGACCGGATGTCGGCCCTGTGGAAGCCGCAGCCCTGTGTCCGCAATATCCCGAAGCTCTGGAATGGTACGCCCGCTTTTACGGACGCGCCTGCCGCATATATGTGCTGCATACTCTGGCCTTGGGAGGCGTATACATGGCGGGCGGCATGGCGGCGCGCCTCAATGTTCCGGATTCGCCCGCCTTTGCCGCCGAATTCCGCGCCGATTCCCACCCGTCGGACCTTATGCGCGAAGTTCCCGTGTTTCACACGCGCGACCCGCATGCCGGACTCCTCGGCGCGGCCTTTTTCGGGGTGCTGCACTTTGGAGGACAGTCTCCGTCATTGTGAAATTTTGAGGAGTCGCGCAAGCGCATATATCCCGACAAACGGCAAGGAGGTCGAATATGTCTGACCCTTATGCAATTCCCAAGCATTTCAATATAGCAGGCCCGTGCGTTCCGGGAGAACACTATATGCTGGACGCCGTTGCCCGGCTTCCGGAAGCGCGCACCTTGGCCGAAAGCAAAAAATATTTTGTCATCCACTCGGCCAGGCAGTCGGGCAAAACAACACTCCTGCGCGCCTTGACCGGCAAAATCCACACCGAAGGCAAATTTTACGCCTTATACTGCTCGCTGGAAGCGGTGCAAGGCATTGTCTCTTTGGAAGACGGAATGTCGGCCGTGCTTCTTGCAATAAAACAAGCCCTGGACTGGTCGCCCGAAGAACCGTTGCGGAACGGATTGACTTCTTTTTCCGCCGCCGGGCCGTCTATCGCTGTAAGCCAAGCATTGACGGCTTTGTGCGCGGCCTTGAAAAAACCGCTCATTATTTTTTTCGACGAAGCGGATTGCCTTTCCGGGCAGGTCCTCATCAGTTTCCTGCGTCAACTGCGCAACGGCTATGTGAACAGGGACGTGGCCCCTTTTCCCTGGTCGGTTTCCCTCATCGGCATGCGCGACATCCGGGATTTCAAGGCCCAAGTACGGCCGGAGAGCGATACTTTGGGGTCGGCGAGCCCCTTCAACATCGTCACCAAGGCACTGACGCTCAGCAATTTCACACAGGAGCAAATTGCGGCCCTTTATCGGCAGCATACGGAAGCCGCGGGGCAGCTTTTTGAAGAACGCGCTGTGGAACGCTCCTTTTATTGGTCGGAAGGACAGCCCTGGCTGGTCAACGCTCTGGCCCGTCAGGCGGTGGACGACGACTTGGCGGGCGACTGCGGCATAACCGTGACGGCCGACCATATTGATGCGGCGGCGGAAGCCGTTATGCGTTGCCGCGATACGCACATAGATTCCCTGCTGGAGCGCCTGAAGGAACCGCGCGTGCGGAAGGTTATGGAGCCGGTGCTTTACGGCGGCAAGGCGGAAGTCGACCCTCTGGCCGACGACACCAAATTTTGCCTGGACCTCGGCCTTGTGGTCAGAACGCCGGCCGGAGCCCTGCGCCCTGCCAATCCCATTTACCGTGATATCATGGCGCGCACCCTCAACTACAAAACGCAGGTTGATCTGCCGGAATCCCTCATGCATCGCTGGATGGACGGCCGAAACCTGGATATGTCCGCCCTGCTGAAAGAATTTCAGCAGTTTTGGCGGGAAAACTCGGCAATGTGGATAGAACGCTATGACTATAAAGAAGCCGCGCCGCATTTGATTTTACAGGCCTTTTTACAGCGCGTGACCAACGGAGGCGCTCAAATCGTCCGTGAATTCGCCTTGGGAACGGGCAGAGTGGACGTGTGCGTTCGCTACGCGGGCAAGGCTTACCCTTTGGAGTTGAAGCTTGCCTCTCCCAAGGCGCGCATTCAAGGGCTCGAACAGTTGGAGAAGTATATGGCCGCTTGCGGCGCGACCGAGGGCTGGCTGGTTATCTTTGACCGGGATCAGTCCAAAGATTGGGGTGAAAAAATCACCTGGGCCACGGAGAAGCTGCCGGGCGGCGGGACGGCGCATATCGCGGGCTGCTGAAAGATGACTGTCCGCAGAGCGGCAGGCAGCCGGTCACGGATTGCGGCCGGATCCGGCCCGGCGCCGTGTATGAAAACGTGTACGGCATCCTCAAGAGCGGGATTGATCCTTCCTCACGCGATTGCCTCGACATTTGCCTCAAATTGTCTTGACTTTCTTCAAAAGCGGGCATATCAGGTAAAGCGTAACGGACACGTCGTTTGTGATGCTTGCGGAAGCCGGACCACATCCGATTAACCCCACAAGGAGGCCGGCATGAACCGGCATACTCGGAGACACATAAAATACCCGATCGCAGTCGCTCCCGCGGACACCATGTACCGCCTCGCCCCTGCGAACCGTTGCACTCCCGCCTTCGCCTGCGCAGTCATTTCCGGCTTCGCAGCCGCGCTTTTCAGTCTCGTCCTACTACGCGGTCTGCTGTAGATCGCGCGCCCGGTTCCTTTGCCGCCGTTTATGCGGCCCGTGCGCGCCGCCCTTGTGGGCGGCCGTTTTTTTTGCCTATCCCTGAACCGTCAGCTTTATAAAGGAGAACACCATGCCGGCCGCGGACAAAAACCACATCGTCATCTTCGACACCACCCTGCGCGACGGGGAACAATCCCCCGGCGCAACCATGAACCTCTCGGAAAAAATCAGCATGGCCCGACAGCTCGACCTGCTCGGCGTCGACATCATTGAGGCCGGCTTTGCCGCTTCCAGTTCCGGCGACTTTGAATCCGTCGCCGCCGTCGGCCGTGAAGTCGAACACGCGACCGTGTGCAGCCTCGCACGCACAAGCATCGCCGACATAGACCGCGCCGCCGAGGCACTGCTCCATGTGAAAAAGAAGCGCATCCACACCTTCCTCGCCACCTCGCCGGTACACATGGAACACAAACTCAACATGACGCCCGATCAGGTGCTGCGCAGAATCGACGAAGCCGTGCGCCACGCAGTGCAGTGCTGCGACGATGTGGAGTTCTCCTGCGAAGACGCCTCGCGCAGCGATCCGGACTTCATGGTCGAAGCGTGCCGCACCGCCGTCGCCGCAGGCGCGAAAACCCTGAACATACCCGACACCGTCGGCTACGCCCAACCGGCCGAACACGCCGCCCGCATCGCCTACCTCAGGGAACGCGTCCCGGCCGACGTCGTCCTCAGCATACACTGCCACAACGATCTCGGCCTTGCCGTCGCCAATACCCTGGCATCCTTCCAGGCCGGCGCGCGCCAGGCCGAAGTGACCGTCTGCGGCATAGGCGAACGCGCCGGCAACGCCTCCCTCGAAGAAGTCATCATGGCTCTGACCGTGCGCAAAGACTATTACGGCCTGACCCACGGCATACGCACGGAACAGATCTACCCCTCGGCCAGAAAGCTCTCCAGAATCATCGGCCAGAATATAGCCCGCAACAAACCCATCGTCGGCGCCAACGCCTTTGCCCACGAATCCGGCATCCATCAGGCCGGCGTACTCAAAAATCCGGCCACCTACGAAATCATGACCCCGGACGCCGTGGGGCTGCCCGGCAACGCCATCGTCCTGGGCAAACACTCGGGCAGAAACGCGGTCAAGGACAAACTGGAAGCCATGGGCTACTCCCTCGACCCTGAACAGATAGACACGGTACTCGGGGCCGTAAAACGCCTTGCGGACATCAAGAAAGATATATATGACGAAGATCTTGAAGCGCTGGTCCTGGAAGAAATATACCGCATTCCCGACAAGTATGCCCTTGTGCATCTCGGCGTCCAGGCCGGCGACACCGGCCTGCCCCCGACGGCCGCCCTTGTCCTTGATGTGGACGGCGAACGCGTGCAGGAAGTCTGTTTCGGCGTAGGTCCCATCGACGCCGTATTCAAGGCGGTGGACAAGGCAACGGGTCGCAAGCCCAGACTGGAACAGTTTTCCGTGAACGCCGTAACCGGCGGTACCGACGCCCAGGGCGAGGTCACCGTCCGCATCGCCGAAAACACCAGGACCGCCGTCGGACGCGGCGCCCACCCGGACATCATCAACGCCGGGGCGAGGGCCTACCTGAACGCCTTGAACCGCCTGTCGAAAAAAGAGGAAGAAGCATGAACGCCTCTGCCGATGCCCTGAATTGCCTGTCGAAAAATGAGGAGGAAGCATGAGCGCGTTCACCCTTGCGCAAAAAATCATGGCAGCGCACGCCGTCACGCCTGTCGGCGACGAGGACGCCGCGCCCGGACGCATCCTCAACTGCCGCCTGGATCTGGTGCTGGCCAACGACATCACGGCGCCCCCGGCCGTCAAGGCCTTTGAAAGCATGGGCGCGGTACGCGTCTTCGACAAACGCCGCGT
>JAITDR010000094.1 GCA_031282465.1 Desulfovibrio sp. | reverse complement strand
GCTTCCCGGAATTGCCGTGCCTTGGGATGCGGCCGCATCGCCTTCCTCCGCGCTGATTTCAATCATCCCCCCCTGCGCGCACAATCCCTGAATCTGCTGGTCGGCAACCCGCCCTATGTGAGCACAGAGGAATACGCCCGCCTGCCGCGTGAAATACGCGAATACGAGCCGAAAACAGCCCTCGTGCCCGTCCTCGCCCGCGGGGCGGAAGAAAACGCCGACGGCAGCGAAGCCGCCCTGAACATCATGCACTGTGCCGAAACACTGCTCAAGCCGGGCGGCATCCTTCTGCTGGAAATAGGAGCAAACCACGGAGCGCGGCTCCTGTCCGCGCTGCGCGCGGGCCCTTGGGGCGAAACACGCCTGCATGCGGATCACGCAGGCAGAGGAAGGGTCCTCGCCGCCCGTCTGTGCCCGTAATGCGCGATAGCCCGTGCGCAAACAACGCACTGTGTGGAAAAGCACACGCAGGCTTACTCTATACATAAAATTTTTAATAATAATTACAGTATGATATAACTATACACTCTACGGAATGCTTCTTGCAGGGGAACCTTGCACATGGAGGCATGCATGCGGCAGACAACCATAGGGCGGCGGATTTCCTGTTCCGGCATAGGACTGCACAGCGGGAAAGAGGTAGGTATCACGTTGCGCCCGGCAGCCGGGAATGCCGGCATAGTGTTCCATGTCCGTACGCCGGACGGTTCACGCGCTGTTCGACCCGCGCCCGATGCGGTAACGACGGCCGGCCTTGCTACTACCCTAGGCGGGAACGGCGTTTCCGTTGCCACTGTGGAACATCTTGCGGCCGCCCTGCGCGGCCTCGGCGTCGACAATATTCACGTCGATGTCGACGGCGGCGAAGTTCCCGTCATGGACGGCAGCGCAGCGGCCTTTGCCGAGTTGATTTCCAAAGCCGGAATACGCAGGCAGTCCTGTGCGCGCAGGGTGTTGCGCATCAAGCGCCCGGTCCGGTTTGCCGCGGAAGGCAAATGGATACGCGCTGAGGCCTATGACGGATTTTTCGTTGACTATTTTGTTGATTTTCCTCACCCGGCCATCGGCGCGCAACGCATAACTCTGGATCTGACCCCGGACACGTTTTCAGCCGTCGCTTCAGCCAGAACTTTCGGTTTTCTGCGGGACGTGGAGATGCTGCACAAGGCCGGGCTCGGCTTGGGCGGCAGTCTGGACAACGCAATCATTCTCGACGACACCGGTGTGCTCAATCCGGGCGGCCTGAGATACGAAGACGAATTTGTGCGTCATAAACTTCTGGATTTCATCGGCGATACGGCTATGTCACCTCTTCCTCTTCAAGGCCGTTTTACCGTTCACTGTTCAGGGCACGGCCTGAACAATGCCTTCCTCCGTCATATTTTCGCTTCCCGCGACCTCTTTTTGGAAGAACGCGTTCTGGACGAGCATCCCGCAGGACATCTCGCGCCGGCAACGCGCCGGCCGGCGGCCCGCATCTGCGCAGGTTGACTCGACACCTCACCGACACCTCCATCTTCCCCATTGTTGCCTGAGCCGGTTGCCGGAGGCGTACAGGCCGGCCATCGCTGTGTGCCGATCGGCATCGCGGTGTGCCGATGTCAGGCCTTGCGCCTGCACAGGCCGACGGTTCGGAGAAAAACTCCGACAGGAACCGGAACAATACCTCGACGGGGTTGGGGAAAGCCCCGGCGGATACCTTTGCCCGCAAAACGCATATCGGCGAGATTGACGAGAAAACGAGTGATTTTTTCCAAAAATAGAAGAAAAATACTTTTTCTGCTGTTAATTGCCCTGATGTTTACTGTGATTGCCCCGGCAGGAGACGCGCTATCGCCTTGACGGGCAAGGCTTTTTATTTTGCGACAATAGTGGGTGAGATATAAAATCTACTTATATATTAATAAGATAAATTACTTAACTACTGTGAAAGGATTTTTTGCTTGACAGGGATTCAGGGGAAATTCCTCCCTTGCCTCAGGGGCCAAGGCCTCTTAAAAATTGACCCATGCACGAAAAATGGTCTGAAATTTACGAAATTCTGGGAAAAAGTATTTCCTCTGGGCAGCTTAAGCTCTGGATCCGCCCGCTGATTCCCGTGCGTTGCGGCAAAGACTTGCTGTTGCGGGCTCCGTCGGCATTCGTCTGTTCCCATGTGCGTTCGTGTTTCTCGGCGCATCTTGAAAAGGCCGTTGCCGACGTTATGGGGAAGGAATGCGTGGTGAGCGTGGAGTACAGCCCCGGTTGTCGGCAGGTGGATTTGTCGGCTTCCGCCCCCGGCGGGATACCGGAAGAACGTGCTGTAGAAGCGGGGAAAACGGCTTTTCCGGAAAATCACAGACCCCCCAATCCCGCCGAGGCGACTGCACCGCTCAGCGCACTTGCGCCCAAGCCGCTTCCGGCCGGGCAACTTTTTCTGCCCCTGGCTTCCGGTTCGCGGGCGGCCCCTACGCGGCAGGAACCCACTTGGCGTTTTTCCTTCGACGATTTCATTGTCGGGCCCGGCAACAGGTTGGCGCACGCAGCGTCGCTGTGCATGTGCGAAACAGCGAAAAGCCCGGACATCCTTTTCCTGAGTTCCGCCCCCGGCCTGGGCAAGACACACCTTATGCAGGCCATCGGCAACGCGTTGAGCAAGGTATGCAACCGCTGTCTGCCCAAAGTCGAATACCTGACGGCGGAGGAATTCGCCTCCCGTTTCGTGTTCGCGCTCAAAGCGGGGGACATCCCGGCCTTTAAAGCCAGGCACAGGGACCTCGACTTGTTGCTGCTTGAGGACATACATTTCCTGCAGGGCAAAGATAAGACGCAGGGAGAACTGCTGGCCGCGCTGAAAAGCATTCACGGCCGCGGCGGGAAAACCGTCTTTTCCAGTTCTTTTGCGCCTCGGGACATAAAAGGGTTGGACGGACAGCTGCTTTCCCGCCTCTCCGCAGGCATCTTGTCGTTCATCGAGCGCCCGGACGAGGAGACCCGGCGGCGTATTCTGCGCCACAAGGCTTCCGTGCATCAGGTGCATCTGCCGAAAGACGTGGAAGACATGCTGGCCAGGCACGTCAACGCCGATGTGCGCCAAATCGAGAGCTGTCTGCAGATGCTTATCTTCAAAGCCTCCGTATTGAACGCGGCAATCACGCCGGATCTCGCCTGGGAAGTGGTGAGCGGGCACAGCGGGTATTGTCCCGCAGCGGATATGGAGAGTATCATCAGTTCCGTATGCAGGGCATTCGGCATCAGCAGAGAGCAACTCATGTCGGAAAGCCGCAGGCAGGAATACGTCGCAGCTCGGAATACGGCCTTTTATCTGGCCCGCAAGCACACGTCCCTGTCGCTGGAAGCCGTCGGCAGACAGTTCAACCGCAGACATTCCACGGTCATCAAGGGCATAACGGCGCTGGAGCGGGCGATAAGCAGCAAAAGTCCCGCCGGACTCCAGCTTGCCGGTACGCTGAAAATGATTGAAAAAACGGCTGGATGCCCCCACTGACACCGTATTCCGCATTCGGCGCATACCCGTATCCGGCATAATTCCTTCCGAATTTTGTCGGTGAGTACACTACTACCGTAGCCGTCCGACGCGCGAAACCGCCGCGCATTGACAGAAAGGGAGGAAAAGGGAAAAAAGAAGCTGCAACGTCTGTGCCGAAGGCTGGAGAAAAGGCATTGGAAGCGGAAAACGAAAAAAGTCAGGGACGCTTTCTCGGTGTGCGCCTGCGCCGAGGCGGGCAGGTATACTTTTTCCCCGGCGAGGGTCTTGCCGTCCGTCCCGGCGATCATGTGCTCGTGGAAACCGAACAGGGACCGACGCTGGGGACGGTGGACAGCGTCCTGCCCGGCGACGCAAACCCGCCGCCCGGCGACGAAGGCAACGTCCTCCCCGGTGTCCTGGCCGGCATTGCCGCAGCCGATGACCTCGCCCGCGACGCGGAAAACTCCGTACTGGCCGCCGAGGCCGCCGCTTTCTGCAAAAGCTGCATCAAACGCCGCAATCTGGACATGAAACTGGTGGATGTGGACGTGCTGCACAACCGCAGCAAAATCATCTTTTATTTTACTGCGCCTTCCCGTATAGATTTTCGCGAACTGGTCAAAGATCTGGTACATACCTACCGCACCCGCATCGAACTGCGCCAGATAGGCGTACGCCATGAAACCCAAATGGTCGGCGCTCTGGGCAACTGCGGCATGGTCTGCTGTTGCCACCGTTACCTGCGCAAATTCGCTCCGGTGACCATCCGCATGGCCAAGGAGCAAAATCTCTTTCTCAATCCCGTCAAACTCTCGGGTATATGCGGCCGCCTGCTCTGCTGTCTTTCCTTCGAGCAGGAAAATTACGAGGAATTCAACCGCCGCTGTCCCAAGCCGGGAAAAAAGTACGCGACCGGTGCGGGACTTGTGAAAATCCTGCGCGTCAACATGCTCAGCCGGAGCATTGCCGTACTTTCCGAAGAGGGTGAAGAAAAGGAATTCAGCCTCGAGGAATGGGAAAGCCTGAAGCCGCAGCGGGCGGAGGGTCCCGACACGACCCCTCCCCGGCGCGCGGACGCCCGGCGCAACGAGGCGGACGACGCGGGCGGACTGCCGGAAAACGGCGGCGCCGGCGGGCAGGACAAGGCCAAGCGCATGCGCGCGAATACGAAATCTATGGATGCAGATACTGATGCAGCTGAGAATATCGGCGATACTGCGCACGAGCGCGGGCACGAAACACCCTGAACCGCATTGAGCACGGCATGACTCCCTATTACCTTACCGCTCCCATTTATTACGTCAACGCAAAGCCGCACTTGGGGCATGCGTACACCACCATAGTCGCCGACGTCATGACCCGCTTTGCCCGCCTGTCGGGCCGGGACGCCATGTTCATCACCGGCACGGACGAACACGGGGACAAGATTGTGCAGGCGGCGGCCAAGGCCGGATGCACGCCGCGCGAACTGGCCGACGACGTCAGCGCCGCCTTCCGCGCCCTCTGGCCGGAACTGGATGCCGAGCCCGCGCGTTTCGTGCGCACCTCCGGCCCGGAACACAGGGAGGTCGTACGCGCCTTTCTGCAAAAAGTGTACGACGCGGGCGACATCTATTTCGGGGAGTACGGAGGCAACTACTGCTACGGCTGCGAGCGCTTTTACACGGACAAAGAACTGGAAAACGGGCTCTGCCCGCAACATCAGGTCAAGCCCGAGTATATCAGCGAGAAGAACTACTTTTTCCGCATGTCGGCCTACCAGGACAGGCTGAAACAGCATATTCTGGATAACCCGGAATTCATCAGCCCGGAGCGCTACCGCAGCGAAGCGCTGTCCATGCTGGAAGGCGGCGTTCTGGACGACCTGTGCATTTCACGGCCGAAGACGCGTCTGGAATGGGGCATAGAACTGCCCTTTGATTCGAACTATGTCTGCTATGTCTGGTTTGATGCCCTCCTCGCCTATTTCACGGCCCTGGGAGGCCCGGACAGCGCGGATTTCAAGCGCTTCTGGCCCGAAGCCGAGCACTTGGTGGCCAAGGATATCCTCAAACCGCACGCCGTGTTCTGGCCGACCATGCTCACGGCGGCCGGTCTGCCCCTGTACCGCCGGCTGCATGTGCACGGATACTGGCTCTCGCGCGCCGCGAAGATGTCGAAAAGCATAGGCAACGTGGTGCCGCCCCTGGAAACGGCGCGCAGCCTCGGCCTTGACGCCTTCCGCTATTTCCTCCTGCGCGAGATGCATTTCGGCTCCGACGCCGACTTTTCCGAAGAAGCCCTGACGGTCCGGTACAACGCCGATCTTGCCAATGACCTCGGCAACCTGTTTTCCCGCGTGCTGACCATGGCCGCGCGCTGGTGCGCGGCCATGGTCCCCGTTCCGGGGGCGGATACGGAGGCGGAGAAAAACCTCAAAACCTCGGCGTCGGACAGCTTGGCGGATTATCAGCGATTTTTTACAGACACCCGCTTTTCCGATGCCCTTGAGGCGCTCTGGAATCTGGTGCGCGCCCTGAACAAGTATGTGGACGCAAGCGCCCCTTGGGCTTTGGCTGCCGCAGGCGACATGGAGCGGGTGAACACAGTACTCTACACTCTTCTGGAGTGCATGCGCAAAATCGCACTGCACCTGTGGCCGGTCATGCCCGGAAAATCCGCGCTGATGCTGGCCCAACTCGGCGTTCCCTCAGGCACTGCCGTCGTCGCTTCCGCCGGGGCACCCGGCGGCGTAGCGGCGAGTCCGCCTGCAGGCGCGATCCTCGGCGAAGTGGAAAACTTCGGCCTCCTGCCCGTCGGCGCACCGCTCGCTCCCGCCTCGAACCTCTTCCC
>JAITDR010000075.1 GCA_031282465.1 Desulfovibrio sp. | reverse complement strand
GCAAGGACGGTGCCGTAGGCTGCCAAGGCTTCGGCAGGGTCGACGAAGCAATCCCGACCGGCGGCGTGAAAATGCCTGCTTACGGCGGCGCGCATGATGTTCAGCGCCTCCCGCAGGGGACCGCGCCACGCCTGATTCCAGCCCTCGTGTCCCCCGTCCCGGCATCCGCAGTCGCTCCGCCAGCGTTCGACGCCGTGCGCGCAGCTCCATGCCGAGGGATCATGCAGCAGCACTTCGCGCACGGGACTGGTCGAGGCAAGCCAGGCGGCGAGGTTGGTCAGGCGGATGCCGTCGCGCCCGGCATAGCCCTGGGCCAGCACATAGGCCAAGGCCATCTCCCCGAAAACGAAGTGATGGCCGTAGGTCTCACCGTCCGTAGCCAGGGTCAGCAGGGGCATGTCCCCGCCCCGGCGGATCAAGGCTTCGGCTTCGCGGACTATGCATTTCCAGAAAAATTCCCCGTCGCGGGCCAGACCGTCAAAGGCTATGCGGCGCGAAAGCGAACCGTTGTAAAACACAACGGTCATGGACTTGCCGGAGGGCAGTTTCACAAAGTAGGGTTCGCCGATGTTCAGGGAACTTTCGTCGACCGGCACGGCCTTGCCGTTCCGGACAAGGGCTTTGGCCTGTCCGGGGGCCAGGATGACATAGCTGATGCCCGCGGCGGCCAGGCAGTCCAGGGAAGGCAGATCGACGGCGCATTCCGGCAGCCACATGCCTTCCGGGGCGCGTCCGAAATGGAAGATGAAGTCGTCGACGGCCCAGCGCGTCTCCAGAGCGCGTTCCTCGTCCGTGGCCAGAGGCATGATGATGTGGTGGTAGACCTGGGCGACGGCGTTGCCGCGTCCCCAGCGCGCCAAGCTGCGCGCGTCGGCTTCCCGCATGCGGCGCAGCGTTTCGGGTGAGGCGTCGCGCATCCAGCGCAGGAGCGTCGGGCCGGCGTTGAAATTCATCCATTCATAGCAGTTGACGATATCGGTGATGCGGTCGGAGGCGTCCACCCTGCGCGCCCAGGCAATGGGCGCGTAGCTTTGGCGCAGGATGCGCTCGTTCCAGTTGTTCATGGGGGAAGCGCCGCCTTCGGTGAGGACGGCGCCGAGCCAGGGATCTTCACGCGGCGGTTGGTAAAAATGGCCGTGAATGCAGAGGGCTGCGCGCATATCGCCGTCCTTTGTTGGGTGTCCGACGCCGCCCAACATAGCGGCGCCTGCGTGCGGGGTCAAGGTCGCGCGTCCGGGGCGGGCCGCAATGTCCGCGGCGGCAGGCGCCCCTCGCTCTGTCGAGGCCGGGCTGCAGGACCCCGGAGCTTCGGTGCCGAAGATCTCCGGCCGGGTTTATCCGCAACGGGTGTAGGCGCAGGCCGGGCAGATAAGGCAACCTTCCTGAAAAATCATGATTTCGTCGCAGTCCGGGCAATGCTGCGCGCCGAGGCCGTTCTCGCCGTGCAGCGGACGCTTGGATTTCAGGTACCGGTTTTCAAGCACCCAGGCCACGCCGTCCGGTATGGACTGCACCTGCCCGTGCTTGCCCGGCTGAAAAACCTGCACTTCGCCGCTGATCCCTTTGATTTGTCTGACGATTTCCTCAACCGCTATGCCGGAACGCAGTGCCAGCGAAACCAGACGCCCCACGGCCTCCGCCTTGGCCGTGGTCGAACGCCCGGATTTGCCTATGGTTACAAAGGCCTCGAATGGTTTGCCGTCCACCTCGTTGATGGTGACATACATGATGCCGTGGCCTGTGCGTACTTTCTGTGTGAACCCGTAGACCAGATCCGGCCGCCCGCGCACCGTGCGCTCTTCCTTGGCCGCGGCTGCGGGGTTGCTCCCGCCGGCGTACAGAACCTGGCTGCTCTTGCAGCCGTCGCGGTACACCGTCACTCCCTTGCAGCCCATTTCATACGCCATGCAATAGATGCGGCGTATGTCGTCCACGCTCGCCGAGTTGGGCAGGTTCACGGTCTTGGAGACGGCATTGTCCGTATGCTGCTGGAAAACAGCCTGCTGCCGCAGGTGCCATTCCGGCTCTATGTCCATTGCCGTCACAAAGATCCTGCGCAGGTGCTCCGGCAGATAGTCCAGAGAGGCGATGCCGCCCTTGGCCGCCACGGCGTCCATAAGCTGTTTGCTGTGGCAGCCCGCGTCCTTCATGGCCTGCTCGAAACAGGCATTGACCTCGACCAGCCTCTCGCCGTCCATGACGTTGCGGGAAAAACACAGGGCAAACAGGGGCTCGATGCCCGAAGAACATCCGGCCAGAATGGACAAGGTACCTGTGGGCGCAATGGTCGTCGTCGTAGCGTTGCGGAACGGCCCCTGCTCGCGGGCCGCGAAAACGGACTGCGCGTAGGCAGGAAAGGCCCCGCGTTCCTCGGCCAGAATTTTTGAAGCCGCCCTGGCTTCACTCTGCACGAAGGACATCACCTTGTCCGCCAGGGCAAGAGCTTCACCGCTGTTGTAAGGAACGCCGAGTTGAAAGAGCAGGTCCGCCCAGCCCATCACGCCGAGACCGATCTTGCGGTTCATCCGCACCTTCTCGGTAATCTGCGGCAGAGGGAAGCAGGATGCGTCGATGACGTTGTCCAGAAAACGCACCGACAGGTGAATGACCCGGCTCAAATCCTCCCAGTCGACGCTTCCGCCGCCCTCCGCGTCGCGCTGGAAAAAGCGCGCGAGGTTCACGGAACCGAGATTGCACGCCTCATACGGCAACAGCGGTTGCTCGCCGCACGGGTTGGTGGACTCTATGGCCCCCTGCTCCGGGGTCGGGTTGTCGCGGTTGATGCGGTCTAAGAACACGATGCCGGGGTCGCCGCTTTCCCACGCTTTCTGCACCAAAACCTCGAAGGTTTCCCGCGCGTTCAGGCTCCCCGCCGTTTCCCCCGTGTGCGGTGCGATCAGCGGATACTCTTCGTCTTTTTCCACGGAGCGCATGAAATCTTCCGTCAGGGCTACGGACAGATTGAAATTGTTGAATTCTCCCTCGCGCTCCTTGGCCCGGATGAAGTCCATGATGTCGGGATGATCCACGCGCAGTATGCCCATGTTGGCCCCGCGCCGGGTGCCGCCCTGCTTGATTTGCTCGGTGGCCGTGTTGAAGATGCGCAAAAAGGACAGAGGACCGGAGGCCACGCCGCCCGTAGAGCCGACCCGGCTGTCCTTGGGGCGCAGACGGGAGAAGGAAAACCCCGTGCCGCCGCCCGACTTGTGGATCATGGCCGCATGCTTGACCGCATCGAAAATTTCCTCGATGGAGTCCCCCACCGGCAACACGAAACAGGCCGAAAGCTGCCCCAGACCCGTGCCCGCGTTCATCAGGGTCGGCGAATTGGGCAGGAATTTCCAACTCGTCATCAGTTCATAAAAGGCGCGGGCGAGGTCTTGCGCTTTCCAAGGCGACTTCCGGTAGGCGCTCTCCTGCGAAGCCACGGCGGAGGCAACGCGCCGGAACATTTCTTCGGCGTTTTCGACCGCCCCGCTGTCGGGGTCCCGCTTGAAATAGCGTTTCTCAAGGACAACAACGGCATTGGGATTGACGTCGAACGGGGGCAGAACGGCGGACTTTTTCAGCGGGGACATACGATTTTCTTCTGTGATGTTGGGGTGTTGATAATAGTACGGGCTATCGGCCCGCGACCCTCACTGCTACTCTTTTTTCGTCCGGAAATCCAGCCCGAGGCTGGCGCTTTTTACGGAGTATACCTTCAACGTGTCGCTTTATCCGCTTCCCTCAAGGCCTGCATCGAATTCCGGCAACCGCCGGCCTGCGCGCCCGGCCTGCGCATCCGGTTCTCTCAATGTTTTTTAGCGCCGAGCAAAGGCAGGGGCAGGCTGCGTTGCGGAGCGCGGCCGACGCCCAGGCTGTCCGCCGGCACATTTTTGGTGATGACCGACCCGGCCCCGACCAGCGCGCCGTCCCCTATGTCCACCGGCGCGACCAGAGCGGCGTTCGAGCCGATGAACGCGCCCGCGCCTATGCGCGTCCGGTGTTTGTTCACGCCGTCGTAGTTGCAGGTGATGGTGCCGGCCCCGATATTGGCCTTTTCGCCCACTTC
Source organism: Desulfovibrio sp. (assembly GCA_031282465.1). GTDB lineage: Bacteria > Desulfobacterota > Desulfovibrionia > Desulfovibrionales > Desulfovibrionaceae > Frigididesulfovibrio. Next base: position 1,661 of record JAITDR010000075.1, on the reverse strand, counting down.
GGCGTCACCCAGGTAGCTGAGGTGGTTGGCCTTGGCGCCTTTGCCCAGCCGGGCCTTTTTCAGTTCCACGAAGTTGCCGACGTGCGCCTCCTCTTCCAGCACGGAGCCCGGACGCAGGCGCGCGTAAGGACCGACGATGCAGCCCCGGCCGATCACGGCCTGTTCCGCATGGCAAAAGGAGCGCATGTCCGCGTCCTGCTCCAGTACGGCATCCTGCAGGCGGCAGTGCGAGGCGATGCGCGCGCCCGCGCCGACGCTGCTGCGGCCGTAGATTTCGCAGGGGCCGGTAATGTCCGCGCCGGGTTCAATGCGCACGTCGGGGCCGATGCGTACGCCCTGCGGGGCGCGGATCAGCACGCCGCGCTCCAGATGCCGTTCCACAATCCGCGCGCGCAGGTATTCCTCGGCCTTCGACAACTCCGCAGGGGTATTCACGCCCGTCAGACGCGGGTCGTCGCCGAAGTTGCAGCCTTCCACGGACAGGCCGCGCGCGGCGGCAAGGGCAATCAGGTCCGTTATGTACACTTCCCCTTGGAGGTTGTCGCTGTCGAGCAGGGGCAGGAGCGGCACAATCGCTTCCGTGCGGAAACAGTAGATGCCGGCGTTTATTTCTCCGCTTTTCGGGCCGTGAACGGCTTCATTGAAGTCGCCGGCCTCGACGATGCCCGTGACTCGTCCGTCCTGCCGCAGCACCAGGCCGAAGGCTCCCGTATCCGGCAGAGTCAGGCTGATGAAGGACAGGTCCCGCCGCTCCCGGATGCTTTCTTCGACGAACGCGGCCGCGACGCTCTCTTCCAGCAGGGGCGTGTCGCCGTTGACGACCGTCAGATATGCGGGGGGATTGCCGCGCAGGGCTTCCCAGGCCGTCGCCAGCGCGTGCCCGGTGCCGAGTTGCTCCTTCTGGACGATGAACAGCCCTTCCCGTTCCGGAAAGGCCTTGCGCACCAGGTCGGCCCGATGCCCGATCAGGGTGTGGACCCGACCGGGACACAAAGGGTCGAGGGCGGACAGCACATAACGCAGCATGGGTTCGCCAAGCAGGGGCTGCAACACCTTCGGCAGGGGAGAATGCATCCTGGTGCCTTTGCCGGCCGCGAAAACGACCGCGCTCAATCCGTCGCCGTATTCCATGATTACCCTCGCCTGTCCCGGAAGAGGCGCTTATCGGACAGTTCACGTATTTTTTCTTCGTAGAGTTTACGCAGAAGGGTGTCACAGCGTTCTGCCCGCTGCAGGTATTTTCGGGCCGTCGCCCGGTCGCTCATCAATTTTGAAAACATCGCATACCGGAGTTTATAGTATTCAAACGCCCCTTCCCCGTGCTTGGCCATGAAAAGCATTGCTTCCCTGCAGCACTCGGTCGACATTCGAATATAAAACAGTTCATGACAAAGCGGCACGGCTTCCTTGCCTTTGCCCGCTTTTTCCAAGTCGGCGATCAACCGGGCGCGCCCGCCCGCCCACAAGGGATGCCGCCGCGTCAGAGCATAGCGGAACGCAATATCACGACCGGCCGCTTCGGCCTCCAACGCTTCCTCATCTGCGGCCTTCATGCGCAGACAAATGTCCCAGCCGTCGGATATGAACGGTTCAAAGCCGTCTTTCATGCCGTACAGGTGGTAATCAGGAATGAACATGTTGCCGCAACGCCGCTTCAGCAA
>JAITDR010000050.1 GCA_031282465.1 Desulfovibrio sp. | reverse complement strand
ATCTCCGTCTGCTTATACAAAGCGCGTGCCAGTTCTTTATTTTCTCGGATCGGCACCCCGTGTTGTCGCGCAACCTCCTTGATTTTCTCGGCAACTTTGTCGACGCCCATGGCGACGACGACGGGGGCGGGGGCTTCGGCGGCGTTATAGCGCAGGGCTACGGCGATATGCGTCGGGTTGGTGATGACCACGTCCGCCTTGGGCACCTCCTTCAACATGCGCCGCCGGGACATTTGCAGCATTTTGCTCTTCATGGCGGCCTTGATTTTTTCGTCGCCTTCGGCCTGCTTGCGCTCGTCTTTTATCTCGTCTTTGCTCATCTTGAGGTTTTCCGCGTACTGCCGGCGGGTATACCAGAGGTCGACGGCCGCGATGATCAGCATGGGAATCAGGGCATAGAAGACCATTTTGTAGCTGATTTCCAGAAGGTAGGCGGCCGTGCCCGCCGCATCCGTGTAGTACAGGCCGGCAAAGTTCCCCATTTCATCCTTGACGGCCAGCACCGGCGCAAGGCCGATGAACAGGGCCTGCAGCAGGCTTTTCAGCAGGCGGACCAGCGTGTCCGGCGAAATGAACATGCGCTTCAGGCCGGCGAGGAGGTTGAAGCGTTCGAGCTTGAAGGAGAACACTTTGGTCGTCCAGAGTTTGCCCACTTGGGCGCGCAGGGAAATATAGACCAGCAGCCCGACGAAGAGCACGGCGGGCAGGGTCGTCTTGGCCAGCACCAGCGTGAGATACAGGCCCAGTTCATACAGTGAGGCCTCGCCCATGCTGATATAGGAGGGGGAGGAACCCAGGAAATGCCGGAACAGGCGCAGAAATTCCCCGGCCATGTAGTTGATGCAGATGCTCAATACAATCAGCCCGGCCAGTATGGACACAACCTTGGTGACTTCCTGCGATTTGGCGACATTGCCTTCATCGCGCGCCTTGCTGATGCGTTTGGGAGTTGCCGGTTCGGTTTTTGACGGGTCGCGCGCCATGCCGTCCTCCGCTCAACGCGCCGCATGCATCAGGCGGTTGAACATGGGGCCGAGGTCCAGGATCAGGTCTTCCATACGCTGCGACATAATCGTGAACATAATGCCCATGAAAAAAAAGCCGACGGCTATTTTAATCGGGAATCCCATGGTGAGCAGGTTCATTTGGGGCGCGGCCCGTCCCATGAGCGCCAAGGCCAACTCGGCCGTGAACAGAGCGACTATGGCGGGCGCGGCTATCTTGACCGCCAGGGAAAACATCGCGCCCGAAAGCGCGAGTATATCCCCGGTCATGGCCGGGCGCAGCGTCATACCGCCGGGCGGCATGAGCCGGAAGGAGTCGGCCAGGGCGCGCAGCAGGTGCAGATGCCCGTCCAACGCCAGAAAAATGATCAGGGCCACAGTATACAACATGTGCGAGGTGATGCTCACTTGGGCGCCGGACGAAGGATCGGCCAGCGTGACCATCGTGAACCCCATCTGAAAACCTATGATTTCGCCCCCTGTCTGGATGGCCGCAAAAATGAAATACACGCACAGGCCGAGGGTGAGCCCGAGCAGCGCCTCGGCCAGCATCATGGTGACCAGTCCGGCCGGATGCGCCGGAAAAAGCTCGCCGGGAAAGGACAGGTGCGGCCACAGGGCCATACTCAGCACCAGGCACATGGCCGCCTTGACCTGCGTCGGGATGTATTCGCCGCCGTAAAAAGGCAACATGAACAGCACCAGGCTCACCCGCATCAGGGTCAGCAGAAAGCTTGCGGCGCTTGCGGCGTTGAACGAAAAGAGGTCCATGGCCTCCTCATGCAAAATCCGCGCCTTTCCGGCGGAATTACTTGTCTCCCGCCGGATAGCTTCCGAGAATTTTGAAAGTGCGGCAGCGTCCGGCCGCTCTGTCGGCGACCCCGGCACAGCGCGGCTGCGCAAGGTCCGCGGTGATGTCCGCGAGGTAGGCGCGTTGCGCGGGATCTTCCCGCAGGGCGCAGGACGCAGTGACGGCAAGGTCGGCATCCAGGCCGGCAAAACAGTGCAGCACCCTGCTCAGGTCTTCCGCTTTATTGCCCGTTGTGAACAGCAGCGTGCTTTTGCCCGCGCCCGGTTCGGCCCGGCCGGGCGCACCGATGACGAAGAAACGCGCCCGGCCCCCGCTTGCGTTTTCAAAACCCGGCTCCAGCAACGGCAAAGGAAAGAGCAGTTCCGGGTCGTGCGGCGGGGCATGCGGCGTCAGCGCCGCAGCGCGCTCCGTCCCCTCGGCCCAGTTCACGGCCTCGATATGGTTTTCCACAGGCACGATGCGTATACCGGGCAAGCGTTTCTGCAGGGCCGTCCAGCAACGCGCCAGGGAGCGCGGATGAGCGAAAATGCTGTGTACCGAGGAAAGGGACTGCTCCCCGGAGAGCAGGCAATAGCCGGTGCGGCAGTATAATTCGGCTTTTATTGTCAGATCGTGGGTCAGGAAAAGTTCCGTGATACGCGGCGTGACCCCTTCCAGACTGTTTTCCACAGGCACGATGCCGATGTCCGCCTCGCCCGAGGCTACGGCGCGAAACACCGCATCGGGATTTTCCAAGGGCCGGTATGCGGCGGATGCCCCGAGCAGCTCGCGCGCGGCAATATGCGCGAAATCCCCGTACAGACCCTCATGGATATCGGAAAAGGCCGCACGACGCGGCGCGCGCAGGGAGCGCGCCGAAGAAAGGATTTCCCGGTAGATGATGCGGAAATGCTCCTCAGGCAGGGGACCGGGGACGGAACTCCAGAGTTCCGCGACCACGCCCGCGCTTTCCTGCGGATTTTCGGCTCCGCCCGCTTCGCCCAGGGAGAGGCTCAGACCCGCCCGGCGCTGCAGAAGTTCCAGCAACTGCCGGTCTGTTTCCTCCAGCCGTTCCTGCAGTGTCTTTCCGCACCCGGCGGAGCTTTCCGTGTCCTCAGAACTGCCGCTCATGATATTCTCCCGAAAGGCGCAATATTTTGGTGCCGATTCCGCCCGGGATCGGCATGATGCAATTCCGCAAAAAACATGCTATGTCGCCTCTGCGGCGCAGGCAGTACTTCTGCCGTGTTCTTGTACTATCTATAATATCCCCGATAGGCAAATGAAACAATCCCGAGAGGGGGTCCGCTGTATGGAATGCTCCGGCGCTCCGGTGGAGGTACAGGCTCCTCCTTCAAAATCCCTGAGTCATCGTGCGTTGACGGCGGCGGCCCTGGCGGAGGGCGTTTCGGCCATCCGCGGTCTTTCGGAGAGCGACGACGTGGCACGTACGCGCGAGGCTCTGGCTGCGGCCGGGGCGGCGTTCACGCGCGGCGCGGGCGATGTTTGGGAGGTCCGGGGAACGGCCGGTCCCCCGCGCGGCGACGGAGACCGGGTCGTGATGCTGGACGTAGGCGAATCCGGCACGTCCTGCCGGCTGTTGAGCGCTGTGGCCGCCTCCGGCCGGGGCCGCTTTCTCGTGCGGGGAGAGGGGCGCATGGACAAGCGGCCTATGGGCGCGCTGACCGCCGTTCTGGAACGTCTGGGCGCGCGTTGCGAGTTTTACGGCGAGCGCGGGCACACCCCGTTCCTGCTCGTCGCCTCCGGTCTGGAAGCTCCGGCCGGGGCGGGAGAAGCGCGGGACGCGTCCGGGGGGTGCCCGGAGCTACCCGGCGGAGCCCGCGCGGAATACGGCCCGGCGATTGTCGCTGTGGACTGCGCCGAGACCGGACAGTATCTTTCCGGACTTTTGCTCGCAGCGCCGTTAAGCCGCACGGGGTTGCGCCTGCGGTCCGCCTCCCGGCACATCGCCTCGTTGCCGTATATCGGGCTGACGCTGGAAGTGATGGCCGCCTTCGGGGCGGATTTCCGCATAGAAACAAGGTCGGCCGGGGGCGCGGCGGGCCGCGTGGAGCCGGCGGAGCTGGCCGGGGCTGTCGCCGCCTGCCCGAACGGCGCGGAGGATATTCTTTTCGTTGTGCCGGCCGGCCGGTACAGGGCGGCGGAGTACAGCGTGGAAGGCGACTGGAGCGGTGCCTCCTACTTTTTGGCCGCCGGCGCCGTCGGTCCGCGCGCCGTGCGAGTCGTCGGCCTGAACCCGCGCAGCATGCAGGGCGACGCTGTGTTCCTGGCTCTGCTGGAAGCCATGGGCGCCCGAACGGAGCAGGATGCCGGCGGCGTGACGGTTTTTCCTTCCCGTCTCAAGGGGATACGGGTCGATGTGGGCGATTGCCCGGATTTGGCGCCGACCTTGGCCGCCCTCGCCGCCCACGCGTCCGGTCCGACCGTACTGACCAACGCCGCCAACCTGAAACTCAAGGAAAGCGACCGCATCGCCGCGCCGGCCGGGGAATTGCCCAAGGTCGGCTGCGCTGTGACGGTCACGGACGACGGAATGGTCATTATCCCGCCCGAGAACGGTCCCCGCCGGCCGGGCGAGGGCGTCGTGTTTTCCGCATACAACGACCACCGCATGGCCATGAGTCTGGCCTTGCTCGGCTTGCCGGGCCTGAGCGGCAAAGGCTTTGCCGTCCGTCTGGACAATCCCGGCTGCGTGGCGAAATCCTTCCCCGATTTCTGGGAATCCTGGGAACGGCTCGGCGTCGCATCATGCTTATAGACCTGCATGCCCACGAATATCTGTATTCCCCGTGCAGCGGCATGAGTTTGCGGGAAGCGGTGGAAGCCGCCCGGAACGCCGGTCTGGACGCCCTCTGCATCACGGACCACGGCAGCATGGACATCAGAAAACGTGAAGCCGCCCTGTTGCGGAACATCGGGTTTCCCGTATTCATCGGCGTGGAAATGTACACGCGGCAGGGGGACGTCATTGCTTTCGGGCTGGATTCCCTGCCGCCGGCCATGCCCACGTCTCAGGAATTTGCGGACTTCGTCGCCGCGCGCAACGGATTCTGTTTTGCCGCGCACCCTTTCCGTTCCTTCGGCGGGGGCTTGGGCGACGCGCTGTACGCGATGCGGAACCTGAACGGCGTTGAAGTTCTCAACGGCGCCGACTCCGAGTATGAAAACGGCCTGGCCGTGCGGGCCTGCCGCGAACTGGGGCTCATTCCCGTTGCCGGCAGCGATGCCCACAGGCCGGAGGACGTGGGACGGTGCGCGACGTGGTTTCCCGATGCCGTCGCCTCGGAGTGGGAACTGACCGCCGCCCTGCGTGCCGGCAAAGGCCGACCCGCGGTCCGAGGACGGAACGGCGCGTGGCACAGGCTCGCGTATCCCATGCAGGGTGGAGATGAACTGTAGAGTTTGCCGGCTCGTACCTGATTCATCAGGAGTAAAATTATTTCTACATACTCAATAATATCACATCAATATGCCAAGCATGCAAGCTATGTTACTCCCTGAGTTACTCCCTGGTGAAACCTCTGCACTTTTGGTATACGGCACTTCACATACTCGACATGCAGAATTACTTCTTTGCAATCGCCAAACGTTTGTTCGCAGACGGCGACAGAGGTTCAACATGAAAAGCGGCTTAATCTTGGATGTATTTCTTCTGCCTGTTTTTTTGATGTGCTCGTTCTCTGCTGCCTTTGCTGCGGAAACTCTCTGCACTGATGGCGAACTGCTTATTTTTACTTGTCGGACGCCGAAGAAAACTGCTTCTGTCTGCGCTTCGCCTCAGTTCGGGCCGGATACAGGCTACCTGCAATACCGTTTCGGGGAGCCCGGCAAGATCGAATTGACCCTGCCTTCCGTCAAAGCACCCCCGGCAAAATCCGCGCAAAGCGGCACATGGTTTTTTTCAGGCGGTGGCGGCGCGTATTTGCGTTTCACCGGAGAGGATAGTACCGATTACTTTGTGTACACGGCAATCGGCAAATGGGGCAAAAACGGAACAACAACCGATGTTGCAGGTATTTCAGTGCAAAAAGACGGCAAGGCGTTTCTAAACATCAAATGCCGAAAACCTTTGGTTGAGGGTGAACTTGGCCCTGATTTCTTTGATAAGGCGGGACTGCCGGTTGTGGAGAAGGCCTTTGACCTCCCCGATTGACTCCACAAGAGGTAAATTATTGTCGAAAACATTTTTTTCTTAATACCTGTGCCGCGAAATTCGGCAGTTCCAGGATATCAAGCAATTGCGCTGATAAAAATTAAAAGCTCCGCGCAATAAGTGGATAAGATACAATGACACAATACAGTAAAAACTTTATGCAAATCGCTATTTTTATCGGTATGGTTCTTTTCCCGGCGGTTTTCGTCGTGACAGGTTTTGCGCGCGCCGCCGAAAAAACGTACACCAACAGCATAGGCATGGAGTTTGTGCTGATCCCGGCGGGCTCATTTATGATGGGTACGGATAAGACCCCCGACTCTGACGATGATGTGGACGTCGGCGAAACACCGCGCCACCATGTGACCGTAAGCAAGCCGTTTTACCTCGGCAAATACGTAGTGACGCAGGAGCAATGGACGGCGGTGATGGGGAATAATCCGAGTGAATTCAAGAGCCGGAACAATCCTGTTGAGCAAGTATCCTGGCTTGACGCGCAGGTATTCATCAAGCGGCTGAACGCCGCGGAAGGGCACAACCGTTACCGGCTGCCCACGGAAGCGGAATGGGAATACGCTGCCCGCGCGGGAACGACAAGCAAGTATCCTTTTGGAGATGATCCTGACAGCCTTGGCCTCTACACATGGTATGACGGCAATTCGGGCAAACACGCGCAGCCTGTGGGCATGTTGCAACCCAATGCCTGGGGTTTGTACGACATGTACGGGAATGTAGAGGAATGGGTGCAGGATTGGTACTCGGAAAACTATTACAGCAACAGCCCGCCTTCTGACCCGCGCGGTCCTTCATCCGGCATCGGTCGTGTGGTACGGGGCGGCGGTTGGTGCTTCCCGGCACTGTACAACACCGCAACCTACCGGAATGCCAACAGACCGAGTGCCCGTTTCGGCTTTACCGGGTTTCGGGTTGCTCTCTCACCGGAGTAGCGGGCAGGACAACGTTGCTGTTTTCAGGCGTGTCGGCCGCTGCGCCGTATCCATTCATCCAGCCGTTTCAGAAGGCTCGGTCTGCAACCATAGCGGTAATAAGCAAACCAGCCGGTCAGGTAGCGGTTCAATCGTTCGATGACCTGTTCAAACGCTTTGCCCTGATTGCGCCGGGTCAGGAACCGTATCTGGCTCTTGAATCGGCACAGGCTTTCCGGGCTGATGTGCAGTTCACCTTCCCGGTGCAGGTTTTTGTTCATCACGCGCTTGCCGTTTTCATCCAGGCAGTTGATCCGGAAGATATTCTTTGCCAGGTCGATGCCGATCAGGGTAATCTCACTCATGGGGTTGGCCT
>JAITDR010000011.1 GCA_031282465.1 Desulfovibrio sp. | reverse complement strand
TCTGTAAGCCATGATACCGCTACGCCGTGCTCCGCACAGTGTCCAAGTAAAAACGGACTGCACGACACCTGTCCGAATAATACCAATCCTCCAATATTATGAATGGGAATTTTTTTCTTTTCTTGCTCCTTAAAATGAACGCATATACATTCTCCGTCTTTTGACAGATAGGTTTCCTGCGACGTTATGTAAAGAGTGTTCAGGAAATGTTTCACTCGCTTCTCCGCAATGCTTCCAAATAGCGTACAGAGCGTGCCGGTACAGCAACTTCTTCAGGACGGCACTGTTCGTATAACGAACATTGCGTGCATCGCCTGTCATTGAGCGGTGCGGGTAAGTTGTCCTGTTTCAAGAGTTCGTGAACTTTAAGCACTATATTTTCTGTCTGCCTGCGTAGATCTTCTGAAAAGACAACTTGCTTGCGCCTGCGGACTTTTCCGTAAAACAATGCGCCTTCAGGAATATGGATATTCAACATCTCTTCAAGACATATCGCCTGTAAACAAAGCTGGATGCTGTCCTCACGTACCGAAGCGCCGTTGCCTCGTTTATATTCCACCGGGTACGGCTTCCATGTCCTGTCTTCACGATGTAATTCCACCATATCTGCTTTGCCGCTTACGCCAAGAGTTGCTGAGCGCAACAGTACACCTGTTGCCAGCTTCAGGTCGCCGCGCTTTTCCACCTCCCCGCTGTCTGCTTTTTCATGCAAAAGTCGCCCTTCCGCCGTTGCCTGGTTCTCCGACCAGACCATTTCCCGATGAATCAGAGCACATTGGCGCGGGCAGAAGGCGTAGTGCTGTACCGCAGAAAGCTGGATAAAGTCATCATCGTCATACATCACAGTCTGTTCATTACACTCTTACTTCGAGCGTTACTTTTTCAGGCACACCTGCGGTATCAATATCGACATCATAGTCCCCAAAACTGCGTGCCGGAATAGACGCATCTGTGCGTCTGCGTACTTTCACCAAATCAAACAGCTTTTGCGCAGGAGCATTGCCGAGCCTGTCCGCATGCCTGAAAACAATAAGCTTGCGTGTGCTCATTTTGCCGCGCGCGGCGGAATGATCATGGTCGAACATCACCGACAGTGCCTGCCACAACAATTCAAGGTCCTCGTCGGAAAAACCTGTCTGTTCCGCAAACGGGGCCGAAATAAAGCCTTCGGCACGGAACAGCCCGTACGGTATGATATGCTTGCGACCCATCGTGCGATTGTCCCCGCTTTGCGCATCAGCTTCCTTGGCTGTTTCCACTGCCATACGCGTGATGGACGTGTCGAGCGGCGTGACAGGCTCAATAGAGCGGGCAAAAACGATCTGCACCGGGCCGCGGACCTGTCCGCAATTATTCAATTTTGTCGACATTACAGCCCCAAAGGCACGCACATCGAAAAAGTTCGCGCACATGAAATCACGACCCAGACGCACTTTATCCGCCTCTGTTACGCTTTTACCCTCTACAATTTTATACGCCGCGTCACGCACTGTCGAGAGAACGGCTTTCTCACGAATATAGATACAAAACGGAGAATTATTACCTTTGGCTATTTCCACAAAATTGCGCACTTTACGTTTCAGGCATACATCGGTAACAAGACCGTAGTTCGTCTCCGGGTCAATACGCGGCATGTTGCCGGCATCGGGATCGCCGTTGGGGTTGCCGTTTTCCACATCAAAAAGCAAAACAAATTCATAACGATTTTTTACGGTATTCATGATTATTTCTCCTCGGCGGCCTCTTCGCCTGTGTCGGTATTGATATCGGAATCGGTCTTTTGTGACGTCCACAGTCTGTTGCGCTGATGGTAGTATCCCAAAGCAAACAACCCCTGATCTTCCAAAGGCAGGTAGGCGGGAAATCCACCGCGCGCAATGTCGATACTCTCCAGGATATCGGCGATACGTTTGTCGTGGGCATACCCGTATCTGATTTTGGCCGCGTGATGCTGCGCGAGACGCAAAAGCATCGGGAATACCGCCCGCGGCGTAGCCGAAGCCGAGCCGAAACAGCGATCTTTGATAGTGCTGTTCGCGCCGGGAACGGCCTCCTGCTGGAGTTTTTCCAGCACTGCGAAAAGGCGGCCCAATCTGTAAGGCACGTTGGTAGTGTGTTCATCCAGACTCACGGATACCTCCTGTTTTTGTCCGCGCTGGCGGAAATTTCTGACAAGGCAGGCTTTCAGCAAAGCCGCTCGTGCATAGGTAATTTTTTGCTCCGCACCTATGCGCCCCATCACGGCGGCAAGCAAAGCAGCCGGATACGCCTCTCCGCTGAGGATGGAGCGCATGAACGCCCCGGAAAGCAGCGGCGACAGATTATCCAGATCCTCCCGCACCGCGGCCGCTTTAAGCAAAAGCCATTGCGGAGGAAAGACGGGGTCGTTTTCATATTGCCGCTCAATTTGGATATCCGCGAAGTGCCTGCCGAGTTTGTCCCACATGCCCGCCACCGTGTCTACATGCCAAAAGCGCACACTGATGCGTCCGGCGTTGGGGGACAGACCCAGCACATATGTGCGGGTATCAGCCTCGTCTTCAAGTTCTTCCGGCATCTTGCCGTCACGGACGGCTTCAAGAAAATGTCTCAAGGCGACCAGCTCGCTTTGATCTTCGCTTTGACTGAATGCGAACGGCAACAAGCTTTCAGATCGCGTCTCCCGCTCCGTCCAGAAGACGGTCGAGGCATCGCCGATCTGTACCCTCTGGCGGCTGCCGCGCCGCAACAGGTCGTTCAGCGCCGTCGTGTAATTAAAGGCCGCTTCTTCGCTGACCGGCGCATTATAGCTCTGGTCTTTCCCATAGGAAGTAAACGCATCGGCATTAAAGGATACCAAAGATGCACCGGTGCTTTGCGCATCTTTAACCCCTTGTATTTTCGGATGCGTCGGGTCTATAGAACCAGTCTTGCCTGTGACGAGGCACTGACCACGGATTGACGATGTCACCGTTTCGTAATAAGTGAGCCAAGCACGGCGCACAGCAGGGCGCTCATGAACAAAATACCGTTCATCGGCCAGACGGAAGACGAGGTTGCGCCCGGCCATATCTTTCCATTCCGGCCATTCCAAGGCTGTCTCCGGCTTCCAATGCTTCAGGAAGTTGCACACGGCCGCAAAGCCTGCATCCTCCAGATTCCCTCCGACTTCCTTCAGTCGATCGCAGAATGCTGAAAAAGCCTTGGCCGACCGCTCAGGATTGCCCTTCGTGTCTATGCCGAGAACATAGCCGGTGTTGTCCCACATAAAATTTGCGGAAAAACCCGAACCGGAAGTCTTCAGCGGTTCAGGGAGGATCAGTTGCGCGGCATCTTTCTTTTTTTTTGAATGGTCTCTCAAGTCCAGCACCTGTATAAAGCCGCCGTCACTGCTGATTTCAAGGGCAAAAGGTACAGGTTGCCTGCTGAATCCGCGCAACGCGATCCCGGAATCCGGATCCGCCGCCAGACGCTCATAATAAGCGTTCAGAGCTTGCAAAATCATGGCGCCTCCTTATTAGGCCGAAAGACTTTCAAGCCAAGCCGGGCGCGGCACCTCTATAACGCCGTCGCGCATGACAGGACGGAAGAAATGCGGCATCATGTCGCGCCCGAAATCAATATCGTGCAACATATACCCCAAATCTCGTTCTCCCAACAGAGACGCATCAGGGTCAGATATCTTTTCCGGCGGCGCGTCGAACATGACGGGAAACTCCCTGCACCCCATGTACGGCCTGTGAAAGCATTGTCCTGCCGCTACTCTGCGCTGGAATGTATCAAGGACTTTTCCGGGATTATCGCTGCTGCCCGCTTTAGATGTCATAATAAAAGAAGCTTCAATAATATACGCTACATCACGCAGCACAAGAGATGCTCGTTGCTGACGTATATCCTCAACAAGGGCTTCTATAGGCTTTGCAGCGCCCTTCGCAGCCTGAGTGATAGTCCGCAGTGCAATTTTACTCTCCAGTTCATTACGTCGAATTGTATCGAAGCGGATGGGATTGAGCACGCGGATACGCTCTATTATCCAATAAATTGCCGGTTTCCAATAGACAGCCTCCAAAATACCTCTTGCCGCTGAGGGTGTTATTACATCATAGCTTACTCGCTCAGCTTTCATTTCTGGGCGGGTAAAGCAAGCGTAGTCACCCCAAATTCTGAGTCGTACTCCGTAAGACATATGCGCTCCCGCTTTTCATCTGTTACCGGGAGCGAAAAGCCGGCGATACTTTTCGCTCGGAACAGCTTCGACGAAAAATACAATTTTCGCCTCGCTCACGTCGTCTTCGCCTCGTCCATGCCGCCGACGGCAACGCGCCGGACCTTGTACGGCGCACGGCGCGTTGTGTGGACCGCAAAAAATTGTACGCAAGCACTACCACACGCAGTCTCCCGGCGCAAGGATCGCAGGGTCGGCTGTGTACAGGTCAAGCCCAAACGTTGTGTCATAGAGGCTGCGGTTACTCAGTACGGCGACCTGACCACCCGGTCCTGCAGGACAGACGGCTCCGGCCCTCTCCAATGTTGCAAAATCATGTGCGTAGAGTGAGACGCTGTACCGTTGCAGGCGGCGCAGTATGGGGCGGGCATTGTCGCCGAATTTCAGTGAATCGAGAACTTTCAGCAGTTCTTCGGCTGTCGCATCGTAAGAAATGATGAGACCTTGTGTCTGCTCATCAATGATATGAAAATCCTTCTCTATTTCCCGAAAAGGAAAATCTGCTTTACTTGCCGTTTCACCGATACGTTCGATAATATTTTTTGCATCCAGATTGTCTTTTCCGCTTTGCCAGTAAAGCTCCAAAAAATAATCCCGCACAGCGTCCGGATGCAGCAAATCCGCCTTATGGCGCTCGGCAACAGAACGCGCGGCCTGGGCGGAGCGACTCATGATGCCGGACGGCAAGCCTGATTCAGGCCGAAAAACATAGACCCGCCCTATTTCCATCCGGCCTTCACGATTGCACCTGCCTGCCGCTTGGGCAACTGAATCCATGCCTGCCTCGGCGCGGTAAACAACAGGAAAATCCAGATCAACGCCGGCTTCGACAAGTGTTGTGCTTATCACACGGCACGGCCGACCTTCGTTCTTATACGCAGCAAGAGCAGTGTGGATATCTTTAAGCGTCTTTGTTCGATGTTCCGGACACATCAGTGCGCTTAGATGAAAAAGTTCTCTTTGCTCTTCAGACACATTGTGCGATAATGCCACACGATCACGCAGTCCGTCAAAAATTTTTCGAGCCATACGTCGTGTGGGCACGATGCAAAGCACACACGGTTCCGCAGCCAGGCGTTCAGCAAGTGCGGCATCGGACAACTCCCCGATATGATATATCTCTACACGTTTTAACGACGCATGCAGGATTTTCGGGTCCGGAATGATTTCCCGGACACCGGTGAGGCCGTTTACAAGTCCTTCGCAGCTGCCGTCCGGCGCATCGGAAGGCGCGTTCAATGCAGGCTGCGTTGCAGTACAGAGAACGATACTCGCCCCGTAACTTGCCGATAATTCGCGTATTACTTCAATGCATGGGCGCAGATACGGCAGAGGCAACATTTGCGCCTCATCCAGAACAATAACGCTTTTAGCCAAGTTGTGCAGCTTGCGGCAACGTCCTGCCCGTGCGCTGAAAAGACTCTCAAAAAATTGCACTGATGTGGTTATAATTACCGGCGCATCCCAATTTTCCGTGGCAGGGTGCGGACTGTCGTCGTCAATTTCTTCACTGCCTTTGGCGGCATGAAGATCGGCGTTGTCACGTTTTTTCGGGAGCACAAGATTGCTGTGGTGTTCAATCACGAATTGCCCGTCGGCGTCGTCCAGTGCTTCGCGAAATACGTCGGCATTTTGCTCAATAATACTCGTATAAGGTATGACGTAAACTATTCTGTCCAAGTGACAGCGCTCCGCATGCGCCAAAGCAAAGGCCAGGGATGAAAGCGTTTTGCCGCCCCCCGTAGGCACGGTCAGTGAAAAAAGTCCGGGCTCCTGTTCTGCGGCTGCCCGGCAATACTGCAGCACTTCCGCCCTGATTCGGTTGACATGGCCGGGTTGCGCCGTTGCTGCTTTTTTTTGCAGGAAACTATCCAGTCGTGCGCGCAGGTCCTTTATGTCGGGATACATACGGCGGGCCGAACGCTCACGGTCCTGCAGGGTTCCGACAGCTTCCGCGTCCAGACGGTCAGCGTCGACAAGACAGGAAAAGAGCATACGCAGAAAGAAGGCAATGCGGAAACCGATCAAGTGCGGGCCGGTATCAAAAGGGCAGGTTGTGAAATCGGGATAGTCGCACATATCCACCCCAAGGCAGTCCCGCCAAGCCGAATAATCCTCTATTTTACGGTGTGCCGGATCAAGTCTGTACTGCAATGTGCCTGTCGCAGTGGATTGATCTTTAGAACGACCGTTCGGTAGCCCCGCATGGTGTCCAGCAATGCAATAGGCGAGGAGCTTCCCCACTCCACGCCGGTCGGGCGGCAGCCGACCTGCATCAAGCACCGCTTGGCGGGCGCCGGCAGTGGAGTGATCCACCGACAGATTTTCTCCCCGCACGCGGCGCTGAAACTTTCCGCCCGCCTTGCCGATATCGTGCAGCAAACCGAGGGCTCGCCCCCAGGCGGCCGCCCCAAAACGACCGGCAAACGTTGCCGCGCGCTCAGCTACAGCAAGCAAATGCTCACGCAACTCTTGCCCCGGTCTGGCCAGTAACGTTGTTTTTTCCCTGCTCGTGTCGCACATTTGCCGTACCTCCTTGCCGATTTTTCGGCGTATGGTGTGAGGTGCTCCGCCCGGACGGACGGAAAACGAAAACATTGTGCCTACGCGGCCGATTCGGTAAAAAACGCCGGGAAGTACTCCCGACAATTCAGCCCGGCCTTCTCGGCACAACGCGTTTACTGAATTTTTACTTAAAAGTCACTGTATTATTGATGTGCCGGCGCTGTGCAAACGGCGACTTCCGAAAATTGTCGGCAAAGGGTCGAAAAAACGCTTGACAAGTGTCCTGCCTCCCTATACACAAGCAAAAAATTAAGGAAAACGACATCGTGAAGACCTACGTCCCGGCCGTCCGGCCCGCATACGCTGAAATTCAACCGAACTCCGTGTTCTGGTTTTACTTTTTTTACAGCGGAACCCGCGGCAACGAGGGACGTGTCTGACAGGTTTGGAACAACGTCACCCAAGGGCCGCGGGCGAAATGCCGGCGGCCCTTTCTTTTCCGCCGGCAGCGGAGCAAGGGACGGGCGACGGGAACCGGAGCCGGGGACATCCCTTTCCCCATACCGACAAGGAAGACAGCCATGCAGATGCAGTTCATGCAGATCGGCAAATCAATCAGGATGGAAAGGCTCTTCAACCGCGACACCGGCAAAAGCATCATCGTTCCCATGGATCACGGCGTTTCTGTGGGCCCGCTCGACGGCCTGGAACATATGACCAAGGCCGTCACCGACGTCGCGGAAGGCGGTGCGAACGCCGTACTCGGCCACAAGGCCCTCGTGCGCTGCGGACACCGCAAAAGCGGGCGCGATCTCGGCCTCATTCTGCACCTTTCCTCCAGCACCGACCTCTCTCCGTACCCCAATCGCAAAACCCTGACCGCCTCCGTTGAGGATGCCATCTGCCTCGGCGCCGACGGCATATCCATCCATGTGAATCTCGGCGACACCTACGAGGCGGAAATGCTGGCCGATTTCGGACGCGTATCCCGCGAATCGGAGCGCTGGGGCATGCCGCTCCTGGCCATGGTCTACGGGCGCGGTCCGAAAATTCCGAACAGCCTCGCCCCGGAAGTCGTGGCCCATTGCGCCCGCGTGGGAGCCGAACTCGGCGCCGACGCGGTCAA
>JAITDR010000150.1 GCA_031282465.1 Desulfovibrio sp. | reverse complement strand
CGGCATATCCATGTGACGGGGGCGCAACTCTTCATCTGGCCGGACAATCTGTTGAACAATCATGCTGATGATGTCGAAACGGCACTCGGCCTTGTTCCGGATTGCGTGTTGGTCAACGGCCCGTATTTTCTCCCGGAGCATTCCCGGCAGCGTTACGCAGTGGGCCCGGCCCTGCGCTACGGTGATATTTTCAGGTCCGCCGTACGCCCCGCCGGCGACGTGAAGGCAGGCAAAGATCCGCTCTTCCCGCAGCAATCTCCCAGTCTGGTCTTACTCTCCTACCATCCCGAGGAAACCCGGCGCGTCCTGCATTTGTTGCAACCGGCCGCAGCGGAGAATCCGGGTGCTTTTGCGTATCGTTTTCATCCGGCGACCCGCATTGAGGACTTTGCCGCTCTTCTGCCTCCGGGGGCGCGCCTTGCGGGCGGTCCGCTGCGGGAAGCCCTGGATGCGGCCGGAGCCGTCATCGGCGCGGGGTCCGGCGCACTGGTCGAAGCCGCGGCCGTGGGCATGCCGGTCTTGGCCGTTGAAGACTCTTCGGGTATTCCCGGTTTGGGGCTCAACTACCTGCCGCCTTACGGGAAGGGAGAATTATGGGAAAACGTCCGCGCTTCGGAAGATATCGCTCCCGCTTTGGCCGGACTGCGTGCCTGCCTGAGCGATCCGGAGCGCCCGGCCAAGGTGCGGGCTTTTCGGGATATGCTTTTCTGCGGGCCGACCCCGGAGCGCATACGGGAGAGCTTCATGCTCGCTTGACGTCCGTTCCGGTCGCGAAGCCGCTGAGAGGTCCGGGGGTAATGATTTCTCCCGGCAGATCGGCTTGAACAAAAGCAAGGCCGGAGATTTGCCTCAATGGTTTCGACAGGGTTCGGAGCGGAGCCACGCCGTCACGAGAGATGTTTGAGCAGAGCGTCTATGCAGGCCGCCGCTTTTGAGAAATCGGCATCAAGTATCAATTCCGCCGTTTCGAATACGGTGTTGCGCATTGCTTCCGGCAGCTGCAGGGTTTGCAGGCGCGCCAGCGCGGCATCCGCTGCCTCAATATCCAGAGCTTCCAGCGCGTCGCGCAGTTGTGCCAATAAGGTACGGAGTTCCGGGTCGGGAGGCGCGGCGCCGTCTCCGGAATTCGCCGCAGCCGATGCCCGCTGCACAACATCGTCGATCTGTGCAGCAAGGGCGGCGAGTTGTTCCCGGAAGGAGGCAAGATAGCTGCTGATCACGGCTGTGTCGGCCTCGCGTCCCGCCTTTTCCAGCAGGGCGGCAAGCTGCGAGAGTCCGCCCGCGCCGATGGAACCCAGCGCGCTTTTCAACGCATGCACCTGCGTGGTGAAAGCGCCCAGAGACGATGCGTCCGGCTCCTGGGCCAGCAATGTGAGCGCGGTTTCCGCATCCCTGCGGAACACCTTCAGCAAGTCCGTATAGCGGCGCAAAGAGCCCCCGATACGGGCAACCCCGGCGGCGACGTCGATACCCTCGATAACGGGGAAGACGGTTTCCGGGAGCGCCGCTGTTTTCAGAATCAGGTCGGCGGTTATCGGCGATTCCCGGCGCCGTTCGACGGGTATCCATTTTTTCAGCAGCGCATCCAGCTTGGGCACTTCAACGGGCTTGGCAAGAAAGTCGTTGAAGCCGTTTTCCAAAAACATCTCCCGCATGCCGGACACGGCATTGGCCGTGAGCGCGACGACGGGCATCGTCCTGCAGCGCTCACCGGGCATGGCCCTGATGGCGCGGGTGGTCTCCACGCCGTCCATCCCCGGCATCATGTGGTCCATGAGCACAAGGTCGTAGGCGCCTGCTTCAAGCCACGCCAGGGCGTCTTCTCCGCTCCGGCAGGTGGTGATTTTCATCCCGTACGGCGCGAGCAGTCCTTCCGCCACGGCCAGGTTGGTCTCCATGTCGTCCACGATGAGGACACGAAAATCCGGAGCAGTAAAGCGGATATCCCGCGCCGGGGTGTTGCCGGCAATCCTGTTGCTCAGGGGCCCCATGGGGGCGGCGTCGGCGACGCCCTGTATAAGGGTCGCCGTAAAGGTCGATCCGACGCCGAATTCGCTTTCCACGCGTATATCGCCGTCCATTGCGCGGCACAGGCTGCGCGCGATGGCGAGGCCGAGGCCGGTACCTTCAATGGCCTTGTTGTATTTTTGATCAATACGTACAAAGTCCCCGAACAGGTGCGGCAGATTTTCGCGTTTTATGCCGATGCCGCTGTCGGCAACCTTAAAGGTCAGCCGGGCCGTTTGCGGGCTGACAGGCTCATACCTTGCCGAAAACCAGATAAACCCTTTCTTTGTGTATTTTACGGCATTGGAGAGCAGGTTGAGCAGCACCTGGCGCACCCGCATCTCGTCGCCGATAAGAAAAGCCGGGATGGATTCATCCAGGTCGATTTCAAACCGCAACGGCGAGTCCATCAGGCGGACTTTGATAATCATCAGCACGTCGTTCAGCAGGGAGGCGGTCTGGTAAGGCGTGTTGCTTATCTCCATCCGTCCGGATTCAATCTTGGAGAAATCAAGGATATCATTGATGATGGAGAGCAGGTTCGCGCCGGCATGCTTGATGCCGGTAATGTATTCCATGCACTGCGCCTTGTCGCAGTGCATGGCCGCCAATTCGCTCAGGCCCACGACGGCGTTCAGGGGCGTGCGTATTTCATGGCTCATGCGGGCCAGAAAAAGACTTTTGGCCTCGGCCCCGGCAACGGCTTCCTCTCTGGCGCGAATCAGGCTGTTCCGCGTATTGTGCAGTTTGCCTATGTATATCGCCGCCAACAGCGACGCCCCGAGCGCCGTGACCATGACGCCCGCCAGTACCAGCGTGAGACTGTCGAGGGGCTGCATGAGTCGTTCCGTACTCATGACGATGCCCAGCCTCCACCCGGTAGCTTCGGAGATTTCTCTGGTGAACATGGTATATTCACGGCCGTCGGAGCGCTTGAACGAGCCTGTGGCTTCCTTCCGGGCGAGTATGGTTTCGGCAAACGCGGATAACCCCCGGTAGCCGGCTTCTTCATCAGCCCGGAGAATATTGATGTTCATCTTTAATTCCGGATGTTGTGAAGAAAAAATCATGCCGTTTTTTTCTGCGATCCAGGCGTTGCTCGACAGCGCCAAGCCCATGCTGATTTCTTTTATGGCCGCATCAATACGGTCCAGGGCCATCTCAATACCCAGCAACAGGCGGACGCCTCCTCCGGGGTATTTGACGGCATGCACCAGAATCAGGGCCGGTCGGCCTGTATAGCGGGAAATAAGAGGCTCGCTGAAGGCGCTCTCCTGTTCCCCGGAACAGACGACCTGCACATAGGGGCGGTCGGCGATGTTGATATAGTTTCCCGGCGTGGTCGTGGCTCTGCCGTCCGGCCATACGACAAACACGCTGGAGATGTCGTCGCCCACCTTGCCCACCTGTCCGTAGGCGGCAGCTTCCACCATTTGGTGCGTGCCGTATGTGAAAATTTCCTGTCGGGCCAGGGTACCCAGCAGCTTTTGATACGAATGGATGATTTCGTTTATTGTTTCGGCTTTGGCTTCCAGTATCTGAAAAGAGGAGTTTGTCAGCAGATTTTCCAGGTTGCTCCTGCCCTGAATGGTGACGATAATGAAGAGGCCGGTCAAAGCACATAAAACCAGCA
>JAITDR010000129.1 GCA_031282465.1 Desulfovibrio sp. | reverse complement strand
CATATTGCCTATTCAACAAGGAGCGATTATGAACAAAATCGGCAAAGGCAACAGCGCAGAGACATTCAACGAAGAACACGGAAACAGGTCAGCAGACAGGAACCGGAAAGTAAAAAGCGAATCGGTTCTATATACAGGCGGCAGTGATTCACCGGCGGGGTGCATCGATATGGGAGCTTTCGCAAAATCGCTGATCCTGTGCGGAGCGGAAGCATCGTGCATCGCAACTCTCACGGGCCTGCCGCAGGCGGCCGTGTCAAAACTGTTCGCAGAAGCGGCAGCGGAGAGGGAGGAGGAGTTCAGAGCGGGCGCTCAGGCGCTCACAGTGCGGCGGCAAGAGAAACTTCCGGCGCAACGGCCGGGGAAGCGGCAACCGTATACAGGAGGTCTACTATGGCAGAGGCGACAGGCAAAGGCTTTGGAGGCGTCGGATTGTTTCGCAATTTCCGGAACGAATATGCCGGGCGGGCGGCCTTGGGAGGATCGCCGCAAGAATCCGCCGGAGAGGTTTTGCCTGCACTGCGGCATGTGATCGGCAAGCGCATCGGCATAGCGGTGTTGCTTCTACTCCCGGCGTGCGTGACCGCAGCCTGCTCGGACTCATTGTCCGATGAATCTCGGCCATTCCCGGCGAAAGATACCTCTTGGCATTCTTTGGCATACGGTACCGATTACATGGAGCTTGAGCACGGCTGGCTTGTACGGCGCGTTTCCGCGCTGACCTTCGTCCCCTTCCCTCCGAATTGGAATACGCCGAGAAGTTCGGGATATGTCGGTCAGCAGTATGATGCCGATGAAGGGAGCGGCGGGGAATGACGTGATTTTCAAAATGCCTGATCAAATACTTGAGCCGTGCAGGGCGGGGCATACGCCGTTCCGTGCCGGGGAAACACTCAACCACAAGGAGGTCCATTATGGCAATGGAGAACAAAAAAGAGCCGGAGTGCAGCAATGCCGAGATGGTCGGCGCAGTCCGTACTCTGATTGTTGTGCTGACCGTCATCGGCATCGGCGCTGCGCTCGGCTTGCCGTGGTACGGTGTTTATCGTCAGGGGCTGAGAGGAGAAGCGGAATTGGCCAGGGCCAAGGCCAATCGGCAAATTGCGGTTCAGGAAGCCGAGGCCAAGAAAGAATCCGCCCGCATGCTGGCCGAAGCGGAGGTAGAGCGGGCCAAAGGTGTTGCGCAGGGCAACAAGATTATCGGTGATTCGCTGCACGGCAACGAGGCGTATCTGCGCTATCTCTGGATCCAGGGTCTGCATGAAGGCGCCAATCCGCAGGTGGTGTACATCCCGACCGAAGCCGGTCTGCCGATTCTGGAAGCGGGCCGTATCCCGAATATGCGCACCCGGCCTGCGACCTCCCCGCGTGACAATGCGGACAGGGGAGCCCCTCGCAAAGGCGAGAGCGACGACTGAATGAAATGACGCCCGCGCGGTTTGGGTTCCAGGCCGTGCGGGCAGCCGCTTCACCGCAAAACGTATGGCCATGCTTGTTGGATGCAAAACTACTTTGCCTTGCCGCCTCGCCGGACAACCAAGTTCGGTCTGCCTGACGGTGGTCTGACAGGAGTATGTGGTAGATCAGGGATGAAAGTGTCCACAGTCACTTTTTCGTCCCGCAGTCCGTCCAGATAATCGGCCCACTCCTGCATCATGCGCCGGCGCTCTGAGAGATATTGCGCGTAATTGTATGCCGCGCGAACGGCATCACGCTCACCGTGCGCAAGCTGACGTTCAATCCAATCACGATTGTACCCTTGTTCATTCAGCAATGTTGACGCCATGCTCCGAAAGCCGTGAACGGTCATTTCATCCTTACCGTACCCAAGGCGGCGTAGCCCGGCCAGTAATGTCATATCGCTGATAGGCGCTGAAGCAGCCCTCATAGATGGAAATAGAAAGCGTGAGCCTCCGGTGTATTGACGCAAATCTTCCAGGATGTTTACCACCTGCCGGGCCAACGGCACGATATGCACCACCCGCATTTTCATCCGCTCCGCAGGTATCCGCCATTCCGCTTTTTCCAAATCAAATTCCGCCCATTCTGCCCGCCGCAGTTCTCCCGGCCTGACGAATACATACGGGGCAAGGCGTAGCGCCGCACGGATTACAGTATTGCTGTTGTAAGCCTCTATATCGCGGAGCAACGCACCAATAGCCGCCGGTTCCTTGATACTGGGGAAATTACGTACTTGGCGCGGCGCGAGAGCATCTTTCAGACCGGCAGAGGAATCATGCTCTGCTCTTCCGGTTGCAACGGCATAGCGGAAGATTTGGCCGCAAGTCTGGCGCATTTTACGAGCGGCGCTGGGAGCACCCCTTGATTCCATGCCCCTCAATACGTTTAAAAGTTGCGGTGCCGTGATGCCGTTGACAGGGTATCCTCCAAGTAGAGGAAAAATATCTTTTTCAAGGTACGCGAGTGTATGGCGCCGATGAGTATCAGCCCATTGCGGGGAATGCTTGCCGAACCATTCCCGTCCAATGACTTCAAAACTGTTTTCCGATTCAGATCTTACGGCGGCTTTGACGGCCTGCTTATGCGCGCCGGGGTCAATACCCACGGCAAGCTGTTCCTTGGCCTTTTCCCGGCGGGCACGGGCATCTTTCAAGGAAACGGCGGGGTAGCTGCCAAGAGCCAAGGTTTTGCGCTTGCCCGCGAACCGGTAATCAAGCCTCCAAAGTTTGCCGCCGGTAGGCACGACCAGAAGGTATAACCCCCCGCCGTCGAAAATTTTTTGAGCTTTTTCAGTAGGTTTTACTGCTCTGATTGCGGCATCGGTAAGCTTCATGGCGGTACCTCACGGCATTTCGACTTTACCCGGACGGAAAATACCGACAACCCACGCAAAGCCTTGAGCCGCAAAGCCTATACATTGTCGGTATTGAATTTTTCGGGAAGCGGTATGCCGCCATATATACCGTCGAATCGTCGGTATGTCAATGGACTTTTGTAGAGGACGCTGGAGAAACTATTCTTGTAAAAGTGAAGCCCCGCAAGGCTTTTTAGACTTTACGGGGCTTTCTTGGAGTAAATCTTGGTAGCCGGGGAGAGATTCGAACTCTCATGTCCGTAAGAACGTCGCATTTTGAGTGCGATGCGTATACCATTTCGCCACCCGGCCTTTGTGAAACGCTGCTTGCCCGATGCCGGGACCGTATGGCCCACTCAAGGGGACGACATTGCCGCAGGCGAGCCCGCATCGCGCGCCGGGCCGCCGGCTGCGCCGCAGCATGTCGAACCGCGCAGGGGCAACACGGGCCGCACACGAATCCGGCTTTGTCTTGCCACAGCCGGCAAGCTTTGGCAAGGGTGGAACTCCCGGAACACCCGGTCTTCAAAAGTCCGGCGTCTTGCTCCTCCTCGGAAAAAAGGGTACCTGAACAGCATTCCCTGCTTCACTGGGAAACGGTCGGCGGGCTGACGGAAAGCAGAACTTGCAAAACACAATAAGGAAATGGTGATGAACAAAGCCGCTCTTCTTCTGCTCTGCCTGCTCCCGATTTCATCCGCGTCCTGCGCGGACAGGGAAAGCAGTGTCGCCGTGGGGCTCGGTACCGGCGGCGCAGGCGCCGCCTACTTCAACAGCGGCGCATATATCCCGTCCATCGGCATCTGGGGCGGCAGCGGGTTCAGGCACCGCTCCTTCGGCGGAGTGTTCCTCGGCTTCCCCCTAACCTCCTATGAATCGGACGAATACATCCCGCCCGCGCCCCCTGCCGCGGCTGCTCCCGCCTCCACGACCCCGGCTGCCCCCGCACCTGTGCCGAATGCAGCTGTCCCCGCACCTGTGCCGAACGTGGCGATCCCGATGGATTGAATCATGACGCTTGCCGGAAACAACAGTATCTGCCCCCCGGAATTTACAGAAATCGAAAGAAAATTTCTCCCGGCCCACGACGGCTGGCGCACACTCCCGGCAACACGCCTGCATATCCGCCAAGGTTACCTCAACCTTGACCCGGAAAGAACCGTACGCGTACGCCTTTGCGAAGAGATTCAAGGGATCGCGCCCCCCGTAGACCCCTCTGACCCGCTCCGGGAAAAAAACGACGCTCGTTACGTAAATATCAACGATTATCCTTCAACTTCCCCTAGCCTGCTCCGCGAAAAACCCGGAAGCAGTCCCGCAGGCCGCGGCTTCCTGACCGTCAAAGGAAAAAGTCGAGGCGCAACGAGAGCCGAATTCGAGTTCCCCATCCCCGTGCGCGAAGCTTCCACCCTGCTGGAAACACTCGCCCTGCGCCCCTTTGTGGAAAAAATACGCCACTGCGTAGAACTGCCGCCGCATGTCTGGGAAATTGACGAGTTCATCGGCGAGAACCTCGGACTCGTCCTCATTGAAATCGAACTCGACAACTGCAATACCCCTCTTCTCCCGCCGAACTGGGTGGGGACGGAAGTGACCGGCGACCCGCGCTACGCGAACGCCTCTTTGGTTCTTGACCCCTTCGCCCGCCGGCGGGCCTGAGCGCAGTGCCTGCAACGCCCCGCACCCCGTGCCCTGCCGGCGCGTCTTCAACGACAGTCGTCTCTGCCCGTAGGAGCGCATCCCCAACGCCAGGTACCGCGCGCTCGACCGACACGCCCGCCCTCCGCGTTTTTTCGGATTTTGCCGCTCTCGAACGCCGGCTGGACAGCCTGGACCTCTTCCGCATGACCCCCGGTACCGAACGCGTCCGGGCTGTTCTCCACCGCCTGCGCCCGGCGCCCCCCCCGCATGTCGCCGTTCAAGTTGCAGGCACCAACGGCAAAGGCTCGACCAGCGTCATGCTTGCCCGCACAGCCGAAGAACACGGTCTTAAAACCGGCCTGCACATCTCCCCGCATTTCCTCTCTCTGCGCGAACGCCTGAGCATCAACGGCATCCCGCTCCCCGACAGCGCATGGCTCGACGCGGCCGAGCGCGTCATGGCCGCCGGAGGCGCCGACCTGAGCTGGTTCGAACTCGTCACCTGCATCTCCTCCGAAGCCTTTGCGACCGCCGACGTAGATATGGCCGTCATGGAAAGCGGCCTGGGCGGACGCTTTGATGCCGTAAGCGCCATGAAAGCCGATATGGTGCTGTTTACTCCCATCGGCATGGACCATGAAGCCGTACTCGGACCTACCCTCAAAGATATTGCCGAGGACAAGGCAGGCGCCGTGCGCCCCGGCAAACCTGTCCTCAGCGGCCCCCAAACCCCGGAAGCCCTGCTCGAACTCCAACGCCGCGCCGCCGCGCTCAACGCGCCGTTCATCCTCATCGACGAATCTCTGCCCCTCCCTCTGAACGCCGCTCCCGTCATGCCCGGCAAACACCAGCTTGCCAACGCCCGCCTGGCCCTTGCCGCCTTCCGCACCCTTGTCCGCAACACAATGTTTCCTCCTCCGGTCATGGAACGCCTCGCCGGTGCCCCGGACCACGACGCCGAAGCGCGCGCCCTCGCACGCGCCCGGCTGCCCGGACGAATGCAGCTGATCCCTCCCCTGCCCCATACATCTCTCGGGCCGACTGAAGCCGCCCTATTCCCTTCAGGCCGCCCTCCCCTGCTCCTGGACGGGGCACACAACCCGCACGGTCTGGCCGCCCTCGGCGAAAGCCTCGCCGCCTCCGGCACAGCGCCGGGAGCCGTGATATTTTCTTGCCTCCAAGACAAAAGAATTGTCGACATGCTCCCCCTCCTCCGCTCCTTGGCCACCGGCCCGATTTTTATACCCCCTATCGCCGGCAACCCGCGCGCAGCCGATCCCCATGAACTCGCTGCGCTCGCCGGCCTGAACGCCTGCGCCGTGCCTTCCCTCGCCGAAGCCCTGCGCCGTGCATCAACCGCCGTCATCGAACGACTGCCCGAATCCCCCACAGGCGGCGCCCCCGCCAACCCCCTGCTCATCTGCGGGTCGCTCTACCTCCTCGCGGAATTGTTCGCGCTCTGCCCGAAATACCTGACGGAATGAACGGGCTGTTCGAGGCTCCGCCCCGGACCCGACAGGTCGATCTGAGTCGGCGCAAGACCGATGATGCCCCTGCACCGCCGATTTCAGCAAGGTTGCCGGAATTCGCAAACGCCCTCCGAAAATTGAGGTGGGGTTTGGGGAGGGAATCATTCCCTCCCCAAAAAGAAAAAAAATTCCGCTAAAAACGCCGCGTCGTCAGCTTTTGGGGTGGGCTTTATCGTACACGGCGGTGAGGTGGGCGAGATTGAGGTGGGTATAGCGTTGGGTGGTACTCAGGCGGGAGTGTCCCATGAGTTCCTGGACGCTGCGCAGGTCCGCGCCTGCTTCCAGCAGATGGGTAGCGAAAGAGTGCCGCAGGGCGTGGGGGGACACGGTCTGGGGCAACCCGGCCTGTCGGCAGAGCCTGTCGAGAATGCGCAAGGCTTCGCGGCGGTTCAGGCGGCGGCCGCGTTCGCCGACGAACAGGGCGCGTTCGGCTGGGTCCGCCAGAAGCGGGCGCTGCTCAAGCCATACGTCGAGGGCGGCGCGGGCCGTGTCGGTAAGCGGGGCGAGACGCTCTTTGCCGCCTTTGCCGGGAATGCGCATGGTGGCGGATGTGCCGTTTATCCGGCCTTCGTTGAGAGACAAGGCTTCGGACACGCGCAGGCCCGAACCGTAAAGAACCTCGGCCAGACACA
>JAITDR010000019.1 GCA_031282465.1 Desulfovibrio sp. | reverse complement strand
GGGATACACGTGCCCCAATTCCGGGCGGTGTCTTCCCCGGCTTTTCATCTGCTGTTGGATCAGACCAGGGTCAACGCACCCCTGACACGCGCCGTCGTTGACAGGGAATACAAACGCATCGACTGGGGAGATCCCGAAATCAGCGGCGACCCGGAATTTCTGCAGAAGTTCGTCCGTAACCTCGGCAGGACCGTGCGCGCTGAAAACGAAGCCAAAGGCGGATCTCAGGGCCATGTCAAGCTGCGGACCTTCATCAACAACGTGGTGGAAGGTTTCGCCACCTCGCCGGAAGGCATAGACCAGCTGCGCCGCCGCGCCGTGCTGGTGCAGGCCGCCGTTCTTTCCGTGCCGTTGCCCCAAGCCGTATACGACGCCGTGGGGGCTGCCTACGCGGAAATTTGCGCCGAAGCCGGGGAAGAAGACGTGCCGGTGGCGGTGCGTTCCTCTGCTGCGGGCGAGGATTCAAGAAAAAAAGCCTTTGCCGGTCTGCAGGACACCTATCTCAACGTGCGCGGGACCGAGCAGGTAATACGCGCTTATCACTGGGATTGCGCTTCGGCCTACAACCTGCGCTCCATGACCTACAGGCGCGAGGCTGTCCTGGACGCCGTCGCCTGCGCTGAAGCAAACGGCGATGAAAGCATTGCCGAAGAGGCCAAAAAAGAGTGGGCTATCGAAAATACCTCCCTGTCCGTCTGCATCATGCGCATGATCAACCCGGTCATTTCCGGCACGGCCTTTGCGGCCGACACGGCTACAGGCTGCCGGGGGACGGACCGCAACGACCTGGTGTCCATTGACGCCGCGTACGGTCTGGGTGAAGCCGTGGTCGGCGGCATGGTCACCCCCGATAAATATTTTGTGTTTACCCGCGACGACGGGCATGAAGTGGTGATCCGCCAGATGGGCAGCAAAACCGTCAAGATCGTTTACGACGAAAGCGGTGGAACGAAAAAGGTGACGGTGCCGGAATTTGAAGTCGGGCGTTGGGCGCTGTCCATGGCCCACGCCGAAAGCGTTGCCGGGGGCGTGCGCGCGATCAGCCGGGCTTACGGCGGCATCATCATGGACACCGAATTTTGTATTGATGCCGCCGACCGCCTCTGGTTCGTGCAGGCGCGTCCGGAAACACGCTGGAATGAGGAATTCGCGCAGCATCCGGACATCATTTTCATGCGCCGTAAGGAGGTTGATCCGCATGCGGCCGCCATGGCCGAAGTGCTGCTTGAAGGCAACGGCGCGTCGCGCGGGGCGGGGCAAGGAACTGTCAAATTTCTACGTTCGGCTTTGGAACTCAACAAGATCAGCAAGGGCGACGTACTTTCCGCTGAACGGACGGACCCGGACATGGTGCCGGGAATGCGCGCGGCATCGGCCATCCTCGCCGATGTCGGCGGCGATACCTCACATGCTGCGATAACTTCGCGCGAACTGGGTATACCTGCCGTCATCGGCATCCAGCGCATTGAAGCCCTGCGCGCTCTGGACGGCCTGGAAGTCACCGTGGACGGAACGCGCGGCGCGGTTTACCGCGGTCTTTTACCTTTGCGCCTGGTCGGCGGAGAAATGGACCTTGCCGCGTTGCCTCCCACCAAAACCAAGGTCGGCCTTATCCTCGCCGACGTGGGACAGGCCATGTTCCTTTCCCGTCTGCGCCGGATTGAGGATTTTGAAGTGGGCCTGTTGCGCGCCGAGTTCATGCTCGGCAACATCGGGGTGCATCCTCTGGCGCTCGACGCTTACGACAGCGGCGAATTGGACGGTCTCATCCGGCGGCACCGCAAGGTACTGGATGAAGAACTGACCAAGGTACTGCGCCGGCAGCTCAATGCAGGCATGGTTTTCGTAAATATCCGTATGCGCGAATATATCGGCAGAATCACCGGCCTGAGCGGGGAAATCGAAAGTCTGGCCGAGCGTGAAGGCAGCGGCAGCGAGGAAGAGGTGCTCGGCCTGCGCCGGCGGAGCCGAGAACTGGAACGCAGACTTGACGAATACCTCGACGTTGCTTCCCGGCGTCTGGAAATTCTCAAGAGCACCACGGATATTGAGGCACATATTCGACTGGTCGTGGGTTTTGACGACGAATTGGCGCTGCTTTCCGGCAGCGATCCGGAGACGGTGCGGCGTCGCGGAGAGATCGCCTCCCAAGTTTCCCGCATGGCCGAGACGGCCGCCGGCGACCCCTATGTGCAGGAAGTGCTGGACGAAATTCGCACCGTCAGGGAGGATGTCGGGCATCGTACCGGCATGATTACCCGGATTGAAGAGGTGCAGAATATACCCGCCGTCATCGGCGAAATCATACGCTCGCGCGGCTACCGTTCAGGGCGTGAACACTATGTGCAGACCCTTGCCCAAGGGCTTGCGTTGTTCGCGATGGCTTTTTACGGCAAGGACATCATCTACCGCACCACCGATTACAAATCCAACGAATACAGAAACCTTGTCGGCGGCCTGCTGTTTGAGCAGGAGGAAGCCAACCCCATGCTCGGCTGGCGGGG
>JAITDR010000125.1 GCA_031282465.1 Desulfovibrio sp. | reverse complement strand
AAGTCCGCGTGCGGCAAGGTGTACAGGTTGCCTTTGGGCGCGTAGTCCACATCAAGGGCCTGCACCATCACGACGTCGCCGGCGAGTAACCACGCCTGCCAGAGTCCGCTCTCGTTTTGCGCCGGCAGAGCCGACATGGCGTTGATGTCGCGAACCACGAAGATGCCGAGAGAGGATGCGCTTCCCACTTGTATCTCCTGGGCAGGGATGCTGACTTGCCGGGTAGTCTAGCCTATTTTCTTTCCGATTGCAAAGAGAAGCGGAGCAGGATTTTCCCAGGCCGGCGGCGGCCCCGCCGTGATTGAAGGCGCGGGCCGTCCGCATAGCTTCATATACAATCACGCGAATTTCTTGACGAAAAAACAACTCCCGCGACATACGCCGCCCCGGCGGCGTTGAAGGCGTAGCTTCAGGCGGGCAGCGTTTCCCGAAAATACGGAAAGACCGACAGGACGCGCGGCAGAATGCCCTGCATATAGGCTGTCAGCACCCCGTAATTCGTAATCGGGACGCCCTGCATCTCGGCAAGGGACCGGCGGTACTGCATTTCGCGCCGGGTCAGCATGCAGCCGCCGCAGTGCACGACCAGCCTGACGGAGTCCGTCCGCTCGGGAAACTCCGCGCCGGAAACAAAGGCGAAGTCCGGCTTTTTCCCCGTATACTGCCGTATCCAGCGCGGCAGCTTGACCGTGCCTATGTCGTCGCACTGCCTGCGGTGCGTGCAGCCCTCGCAGATCAGCACCCGGTCGCCGTCTTCAAGGGAATCCAGAACCGTTACCCCCGCAACGGCGGCGTCGAGCATGCCCTTGTAACGGGCCATGAGAATGGAAAAGGAGGTCAGGGGGACATCTTCTGGCGTATCGGCCGACACCTTGGCAAAAACCTGGCTGTCGGTGATGACCAGAGCCGGCTTTTTCCCCAGCGAGGCCAGGGTGTCCCGCAGTTCGTACTCCTTGACGACCACGGCGACGGCGTCGGCTTCCAGAATGTCGCGTATGGCCTGCTGTTGCGGGAGGATAAGCCGGCCTTTGGGCGCGGCCTTGTCTATGGGCGTCACCAGGACGGCGAAATCCGTCGGATGCAGCAGGTCCCCGACCAGTCGGAACTTCACTTCTCCGCTTTGCAGAAGGGTTGCGAGCCTGTCTCTGAGCATTTCTATATTGTCGCCGCGCGTCGCGCTGACGTACAGTTCGTTTTCCCGCGCTTCGGGGAGCGGCGCCGTCAGATCGCACTTGTTGTACACCGTGAGCAGGGGCAGACGCCGCGCCGCGCACAGTTCGCGGATTTTCCGGTCCGCCTCGTTCAGCCCGGAACCGGCCTCCGCCACAAGCACCGCGGCATCGGCGCGGGCCAGTTCCCGCTCCGCCCGCTTGACCCTGAGGTCGCCCAGTTCGCCTTCGTCGTCCATGCCCGGCGTGTCCACAAGCATGACCGGGCCGAGCGGCAGCAGTTCCATGGCCTTGCGCACGGGGTCCGTAGTCGTGCCCTTGACCGGGGACACCAGGGATACGTCCTGTCCGGCAACGGCGTTGAGCAGGCTGGATTTCCCGGCATTGCGCCGCCCGAAGAACCCGATATGCGGTCTTTCGCCCGACGGGGTCTCGTTCATGCTCACAGCCGCGCCCTACACCCGGAAATCCCGGCTGCCGTTTTCGATGTCCTTCAGCCGTCCGGCAACCAGAGTGCGGATTTTTTCGCTCGGAATCTTCGTCAGTTCAGCGGCGATCATCGGGTCGCCCAGCGCCCGGCTTTCCGGCCCGGCATAATCCATGAGGTATTCCTTGAGGGTCATGAGCGCGTTGGGGTGACAACAGTTCAGAATCTGTCCGGATTTGCAGAGGGCCATGAAACGGTCGCCGGTGCGGCCTTCGCGGTAGCAGGCGGTGCAGAAGCTGGGGATGTGGCCGAGACGCATGAGCCAGGCGACGACTTCGTCCAGGCTGCGGTTGTCGTTGACCTGAAATTGCGCGGAGAGTTCGGTTTCCGGCTCGGGTTCGCAATAGCCGCCGACGCTGGTGCGGCTGCCGCCGCTGATCTGGGATACGCCGAGTTCGAGCACGCGTTCGCGGCATTCCTTGCTTTCGCGGGTGGAGACAATCATGCCGACATAGGGGGCGGCGACGCGGATGCAGGCGACAAGGCGGGCGAACTCGTCGTCCTTGACGCCGGAAGTGAAGGAGGCGGGGTCTATGCCGTCGGCGGCGCGGATGCGCGGCACGCTGACGGTGTGGGGACCGACGCCGTGCGCGGCTTCCAGATGTTCGGCGTGCATGAGCAGGGCCGCCAGCTCGTAGCGATGGTCCTGCAGCCCGAAAAGCACGCCGAGGCCGACGTCGTCTATGCCCCCCTCCATGGCCCGGTCCATGGCCTCGGTCTGGCGGGCATAGTCGTGCTTGGGGCCGGCGGGATGCAGCTTGACGTAGCCGGCTTTGTTGTATGTCTCCTGAAAAAGTATGTACGTGCCTATCTTCGCGTCGCGGAGTTTTCTGTAGTTTTCGACCGTGGTGGCGGCGATGTTGACGTTCACGCGGCGTATGGCGCCGTTTTTGTGTTTTACGGAATAGATGATATCCACGGCCTCAAGGATGTATTCTATGGGGTTGAGTTTGGGATGCTCGCCCGCTTCCAGGGCCAGGCGTTTGTGGCCCATGTCCTGCAGGGCGCGCGTTTCGCGCTCGATGTCCTGCGGTCCCAGTTTGATGCGCGGCATGTCCGCGTTGGTTCTGTGGTAGGGACAGTACACGCAGGAGTTCAGACAGTGATTGGAAAGATAGAGAGGCGCGAACATGACGATGCGGTTGCCGTAGAACTCCTGCTTGATGCGCCGGGCCAGAGCGAAGAGTTCCGCCTCGATTTCCTTGTCGGGGGTGATCAGGAGCAGGACCGCCTCCCTGTGGTCGATGCCTTTGCGGTCTTCGGCCTTGTTCAGGACGGCGCGCAACGCCGCTTTGTCGTTTTTGAAACGCTCGGCGTATTCCAACGAGGCGAGGATTTCTTCATGGCAGATAAAATTTTCCGCCCGCATGGATTTGGGGTCGTAAGCAGGGGCGCTCCGCAAGGGCGGCTGTAAGGACTGGTTTGGTCGTCGGGGCGGGGAGGGGATTTCTTCATGACGGATGAAGTTCCCGGCCCGCGCGGCTGCGGGATCGTGCATGAGGCAACTCCGTAATTATCGCTGTAAGAGGGGATTCGGCCGGCTGGGCGGGTCCGAGTTCCGGGATGGGTTCAAATGCCGGGGAGGGGTCAAACGCCGGGGAAAATCCGGATGAGGAGCGAAAGAATCCTGCGCAGTCCCCGCGCGAGACGACCACGGCGAGACCTGCGGCGTTCACGCGCCGCTCCAGGCAGGCGCGACATTCCGCGGCCTCGTCGCCGGTGCATATTTTGTCGTCGTAGAGCATATATTTTTTGCGGACCGCGACGGGCGAGAGATTGGGCATGAGCACGTTGGCGCCCGCCCGCAGGCCGGCTTCGCGTCCTTGGGGGTGAATGGTGCCCAGAGCCGTTGTCGCGGGCAGGAGCAGCGCCGGGTCCATAAGGCGCAGGATGCCGAGCAGGAAAACGGTCAGGGGCGCTCCGCCGGGTTGTTTTTCGGCAAAGGGGGTGTCCTTGTGCGGGATAAAGGGGCCTATGCCGACCATTTGCGGTTGCAGATCCTTGATGAAGAACAGGTCGTCGATCAGGCAGTCGTCGGTCTGGCCCGGCGAGCCGACCATGAAGCCGCAGCCTACCTGGTAGCCGATGTCCCGGAGATCCTTCAGACAGCGCATTCTGTTGCGCAGGGAATGCCCGGCCGGGTGCAGGGAACGGTAATGGCCGGGGGCTGCGCTTTCGTGCCGGAGCAGGTAGCGGTCCGCGCCGGCGTCGAACAGGGTTTGATAACTTGCGCGGGAGCGTTCTCCCAGAGAAAGGGTCAAGGCGCAGTCGGGGTGGGCGGCGCGCACGGCGCCGATGATGTCCGCGAGGCGGCGGTCGTTGAAATGCGGGTCTTCGCCGCCTTGCAGCACAAAGGTGCGAAAGCCCAGCGCGTAGCCCTGGGTGCAGCATTCCAGGATTTGCTCACGGGTGAGGCGGTAGCGTTCGGCGCGGGCGTTGCTTGCGCGTATGCCGCAGTAAAGGCAGTCCTTGCGGCAGTAGTTGGTGAACTCGATAAGGCCGCGCAGGTAAACGGCGTCGCCGTAAACGGCCCGGC
>JAITDR010000099.1 GCA_031282465.1 Desulfovibrio sp. | reverse complement strand
TGCTACGCCGGATGCAAGGGCGTTGTCGTCGGCCCGATCCGCGATGCGGTGACCATCACCCACGGCCCCATAGGCTGCGGCTTCTATACCTGGGGCACGCGGCGCAACAAGGCCAAGGCCGGAGAAGACGGAAAAAACTTCGTTCAGTACTGTTTTTCCACGGACATGCAGGAACCGGACATCGTCTTCGGCGGCGACAAGAAACTGCGCAAGGCCATCCGCGAAGCCGTGGAAATTTTTCAGCCCAAAACCGTTTTCATCTGCTCCACCTGTCCTGTCGGTCTTATCGGCGACGACATTCACGCCGTGGCCGCCGAGGCGGAAAAGGAATTCGGCATCACCTGCACGGCCTTTTCCTGCGAAGGGTACAAGGGCGTCAGCCAGAGCGCCGGGCACCATATCGCCAACAACGGCCTGATGAAACGCATCATAGGCAGCAACGACGCGCCTCCCGCCGCGAAATTTTCCGTCAATCTCTTGGGTGAATACAATATCGGCGGCGACGGTTGGGAGGTGGAACGCATCCTCAAACGCATCGGCTACGAAATCGTTTCCATTTTTACCGGAGACGGCAATATCGAGGGCATTTCGCGCTCTCACCTTTCCGACCTGAATCTTGTGCAGTGCCACCGCTCCATCAATTATGTGGCGGAAATGATGAAGAGCGCCTACGGCATGGACTGGCTCAAGGTCAACTTCATCGGCATGGATGCGATTTGCGCTTCCCTGCGCGGCATGGCGGAGTATTTCAACGATGATGCGCTGAAGCAGCGCACGGAAGAAGTCATTGCCGAAGAACGCGCAGCCGTGGCCGACGACACCGCCTTTCTCAAAAGCAGACTGGAAGGCAAAACCGCCGCGCTTTTTGTGGGCGGGAGTCGCTCACACCATTACCAGAACCTGCTGAAGGACTTCGGCGTGCGTACGGTGCTCGCCGGCTATGAGTTCGCCCATCGCGACGATTACGAAGGGCGCTCCGTCATCCCGGACATCAAGGAAGACGCGGACAGCAAGAATATTGAACATCTCAATGTGGAGAAAGATCCGGTGCGCTTCAGGGCTTTCCTGAGCCCCGAACGCTGCGCGGAACTGAAACAGCGCATCGATCTTGAGGAATACCGGGGCATGATCCGCGACATGCCGGACGGCTCCTACGTCGTCGACGACCTCAACCATTTCGAAACGGAAGCATTTACCGCCCTGCTCAAGCCGGACATCTTCTTCTCCGGCATTAAAGACAAATATGTGCTGCAAAAAGGCGGCACCCTGTCGCGTCAACTGCACAGTTACGACTACAGCGGCCCTTACGCCGGCTTTCGCGGAGCGGTCCTCTTCGGCCGCGATCTGGTCATGGGCCTGTACGCGCCGGCATGGCGCATGGTCGTCCCGCCCTGGAAAAAGCAGGCCGCCGAGGCACAGGCGCAGGGTGACGACCTCCATGCTTGAATTGACCCCCAAGACCGTCGGCGAACGCTGTGCCCTGCGCACAACCCCCTGTAAGACCTGCCGGCCCGCAGGCGCGAGGAGACCTTTCCCATGCTTGACCTCACTCCCAAGACCGTTAGTGAACGCAGCGCCCTGCGTATAAATCCCTGCAAAACCTGCCAACCCGTGGGCGCGCTCTACGCGGCCCTCGGCGTACACCGGTGTATGCCGCACAGCCACGGCAGCCAGGGCTGCGTTTCCTATCATCGCACGTTCCTGACCCGTCATTTCAAGGAACCGGCCATAGCGGCCTCCAGTTCTTTCACAGAAGGCGCCTCGGTCTTCGGCGGCGGCGCCAATCTGCGCGCCGCGGTCAAAAATATTTTCGACATCTATGACCCGGACATCATCGCCGTACATACCACCTGCCTGTCGGAAACCATAGGCGACGACCTGAACGCCTATATTCTGGACATCTCCATACCGGACGATAAAATCGTAGTTCACGCGAACACCCCGAGCTATGTCGGCTCGCACGTCACCGGTTACGCCAATATGCTCTCCGGGTTCATTCGTTATCTTGCCGACCCGCGCGCGGCGAAAAACGACAAAACGGCAGTTTTCCCCGGCTTCATCAACCCCGGCGACATCCGGGAACTCAAACGCATACTGTCCCTGACGGGTTTGTCGGCAATCATGTTCCCCGACCAGAGCGGCGTTATGGATGCGCCCATGACCAACACCTACGTCATGTATCCGCAGGGCGGCACGCCGATTGAAGATATACGCGCCCTGGGCGGCTGCGCGCGGGTGCTGGCCCTCGGCAGCTTCGCCTGCGCGGAACCGGCCGATGTGCTGGACAAGAAGTGCAAGGTACCCTGCACCGTGCTGCCGTTGCCGGTCGGCGTATCCGCAACGGACGCCTTCGTTACGGCGGCGGCCGAATGCGCGGGCCGCCCCGTGCCCGAAGAAATTGAGGAAGAACGCGGCAGGCTGTTGGACCTCATGCTGGACGCCAATCCCTATTTTTACAACAAAAGCGCAGCCGTGTACGGCGACCCGGATACGGTTGCCGGGCTTGTCGCGTTTATTCTGGAACTCGGGATGCGGCCCCGCTACGTCGTCACGGGCACACCCGGCGAGGAATTCACCCGCCGCATCACCGCCCTGCTGCAGGGGTATGATACGGGAAACTGCACCGTCAAGGCAGCAGCGGACCTCTTTGAACTGCACCAGTGGATCAAAAACGAGCCGGTGGACCTGTTGCTGGGCACATCCTACGGCAAGCAGATTGCCAAGGCCGAGGACATCCCCCTGGTGCGCGTCGGCTTCCCCGTTCTGGACCGCTACGGGCACAGCTATCTGCCCATAGTCGGCTACCAGGGAGGCATACGCCTTGCGAAAATGATTGCCGACGCCCTGATGGACAGACAGGACCGCGACTGCGCGGACGAAGATCTCGAAGTGGTGATGTAGCCGGCGTGTTGCGCGGGGCACACTATGTACGCTCAAGTGTTGGAAGAACGGAAAGATTCCATACGGATCGCGGCCGACGCCGCGCCGATTCGTTGCGGGGCGGACAGCGTGTCCGGGGCCGTGAGCCAGCGGGCCTGCGTCTACAGCGGCGCGCGCGTTGTGTTGAACCCCATAACCGATGCCTTTCACATCGTACACGGCCCCATCGGCTGCGCCGCCTATACCTGGGACATCCGGGGCAGCCTGAGCAGCGGCTCGGAACTGTACCGCAACAGCTTTTCCACCGATTTGCAGGAAAAGGACGTGGTCTTCGGCGGTGCAGAAAAATTGACCGCGGCCGTTGACGAGGTCATGCGGGTGTATGCGCCGGCGCTGATTTTCATATACTGCACCTGCATCGTCGGGGTTATCGGAGACGACGTCGAAGCCGTATGCCGCAACGCGGAACGCAAATACGGCAACAGGGTCGTCGCCGTGAAGGCGCCCGGATTTTCCGGCAACAAGGCCGCCGGCTATCGACTGGCAGGCCAAGCCCTGATGCAGCTGCTCATGCCGCACGGACATCAGCCGAAAAACGACGGCATCAACATCCTGGGCGACTACAACCTGGCCGGCGAGATGTGGATTATCAAGCGGTACATGCGGGAAATCGGCTTGCCGGTCGTTTCGGCCTTTACGGGCGATGCCTCGTACGCAAGCCTGATCCGGGCTCCGTCCGCGCGTCTGAACATCGTCCAGTGCGCGGGTTCCATGGTTCATCTCGCGCAGCGCATGGAAAAGGAATTCGGTATCCCCTGGATAAAAGCGAGCTTTTTCGGCGTGGAAGACACCGGAACCGCCGTCCGCCAAGCGGCGGACTTGGCGGGGACGGCGGAAACGCGACGCCGGGCCGAGGCATTTACCCGGCAGGAATCCCAGCGGGCGATGCGGCTCCTCGAACCCTACAAAGCGCGGCTCGCCGGCAAGAAAGCGGCCGTTTTCGTCGGCGGAGGATTCAAGGCCGTCTCGCTCGTGCGCCAGTTCCGGGAATTGGGCATGGAAACCGTACTGGTCGGCACGCAGAACGGCAGGCCCGAGGAGTACGAAGTACTCGGCAATCTGGTCGCTCCGGACACGGTTATCCTGGACGACGCCAACCCTGCCGAACTGGAACGCTTTCTGCGCGAAAAGGGCGCGGACATCCTGGTAGGCGGCGTCAAAGAACGGCCCCTGGCCTTCAAGCTGGGCATCGCCTTCTGCGACCATAATCACGAGCGCAAACACGCCCTGGCCGGCTATGAAGGCGCAAAAAACTTCGCGGAGGAAGTGAACCTTTCCGTCAACAGCCCCGTCTGGCGTCATGTGCGGGCTCAGCCGGAGGTGTGATGAGTTCCCGCATCGTCAACCTGAACACCAACCCCTGCAAGATGTGCATGCCCCTCGGCGCCGTCAACGCCTTTTACGGCATCGCGCGCTGCATGAGCCTGCTGCACGGCTCCCAAGGGTGCAGCACCTACATACGCAGGCACATGGCCACCCATTACAACGAGCCGGTAGACATAGCCTCCTCCTCGCTCACCGAGGAAGGCACTGTGTTCGGCGGCGAACGCAACCTTATCAGGGGTCTGGACAACCTGATCGCCCTCTACCGTCCCGAAGTCGTCGCGGTCGCCACGACCTGCCTGGCCGAAACCATAGGAGAGGACGTGCAGGCGATTATCCGCGCCCGGCGCGAAAGCCGGCCCGAATGTAGGACGACGATCATCACCGTAAGTACGGCCGGCTATTCGGGTACGCGCTACGAAGGCTGGTTCCGCGCCCTGCACGCCCTGGTCTCCCAGACGGTCATGGATCCCGCTCCCCATGCGGGCGTGAACGTCGTTACCGGCCCGATCAGCCCCGCGGACACTCGTGCCCTGAAACGGCTGCTGCGCGAAGCGGGACTTGCCTTCACGTTGTTGCCGGATATTTCCGACAACCTGGACGGAGGCTGCGGCGCGCCGTACAGTCGTCTGCCGGAAGGCGGTACGGCCCTTGCTGCAATAGTCCGCATGGCCGGCGCCCGCGCCACACTGGAACTTGCGACCTTCGTCCCCGAAGACGCCTCACCCGGTCGCCTGCTTGAACAGCGTTACGGCGTGCCCCTGTTCCGCTTGAACATGCCCGTAGGCCTGCGGGACACCGACGCCTTCATCGCCGCCCTGGAAACACTCGGCGGCGTCATTCCCGCCGGAGAACGCGAAGAACGCGCCCGTTACCTGGACGCCATGGTCGACGCGCACAAACACAACGCCCGCGGGCGGGCCGCCGTCTTCGGGGAACCGGACTTCGTCCACGGTCTGACCCGCCTGTGCTGTGAAAACGGCCTGCTGCCCGCCGTTGCGGCCGTCGGCACGGACTGCCCGGCCCTCAAAACGGCTCTGGAGGAAGAAATCCGTCCGGTTGCGGACAATACTCCGGCAGCGCGATTCAGCATCCTGAATTTTGCCGACTTCGACGACATTGAAGCGGCCGTCGCGGAAAACGGCGTCAATCTGCTCATCGGCAGTTCCGACGGACGCCGCGCGGCGCACAAACACAACATCCCCCTGGTGCGTTGCGCCTTTCCGGTGCATGATCACCTCGGCGGACAGCGTATCCGCACCCTCGGCTATGCCGGCGCGATGCGGCTGCTCGACGCCTTTGCCAATGCCCTGATCGGCAGCCGGGAAGCTTCCTTCCGCACGGAAATTTACAACCGTCATTTCGGTAGAGAAACCCCTGATAAACAACGTGACGCGGCGGTAAACAACGCGGACAAAAGCGCAACGCATCCCTGTTTTTCGGCAAGCGCGGCGCGGACCTGCGCGCGTATCCATCTGCCCGTGGCTCCGCACTGCAACATCGTCTGCAATTACTGCGTGCGCGGTTTTTCCTGTCCCAACGAAAGCCGGCCGGGGGTGACCGCCGAGGTGCTGACGCCGGCGGAAGCCCAGAAGCGCTTCCTGCGCGTCAGGGAGCGCATGCCCGCCCTGACGGTCGCGGGCATCGCCGGACCGGGCGACGCCTTGGCGAATTTCGCGGCGACGGTGGAGACGTTGCGTCTCATTCGCCGGGAAGACCCGGATATCACCTTCTGTCTGTCCACCAACGGCCTGCTCCTGCCTCTGTATGCCGCGCAACTGGTCGACTTGGGAGTGAGCCATGTCACCGTCACGGTCAATGCCGTGGACCCTGCCGTAGGCGCGCGCATTTACAGCAGAGCGACCTATATGGGCATGCGCTTCAAGGGCGAAGCGGCGGCGGCGATG
>JAITDR010000080.1 GCA_031282465.1 Desulfovibrio sp. | reverse complement strand
CGAACGCTCCCGCGCCGGCAAGCGGGAGGGCGAGTCCCCTGCAGCCCGCTCCGGGCCGCGCCGCCGGTAGCCGAGCGGCCTATGAAGCCGCCCTGTCCCTGTACAACAACCATAAATACGCTCAAGCGGCCGCGGCCTTTACAGCCTTTTTGCGCGAAGCCCCGCAGAGCCCCCTGGCTCCCAATGCCGGCTACTGGCTGGGCGAGTGCAGTTACTCCACAGGCAACTACGGGGATGCCGTCATTGCCTTCAAGGACGTGGCCGCCAAGTATCCCGGTCATCCCAAGGCGGCCGCCGCCCTGCTCAAGGCCGGATATGCCTATGAACGTATGGGCGACGCCGGCAACGCCGGCTTTTACCGGCAACTGCTTCTCGACGATTATCCGTCTTCCGGTCCGGCCGCGCTGGCCCGTAAACGGGGGGGCGCCCGATGACCTTTTCCGAACTGGCGCCCGCGGAGCGCAACGAACTGTGGGCTGTTCTGGCCCTGCGCCATGCTTGGGGACTGGGTCCGACCGGCGCCGGGCGCATCATAGCCGCTTACGGAGGCGCATACGCCGCCGTCGAAGCCGGCTTGGCCCGTCCGGCGGAATGGGCAGAAAAAGGACTCGCCCACCTCCCCGTTGCCCGCGCCTTTGCCGGCGGCGGCTGGCGCGACAAAGCCGGGGAAGAATGGAACGGCATCAAAAGTACGGATTTGTCCTTTATCGTTCAGAGTGATCCTGCGTACCCGCAGCTTCTGCGCGAACCGGCCGGCGCGCCGCTGCTCCTGTATTTCAAAGGCGATATCTCCCTGTTGCGCGGGCCTGCCGTCGGTGTTGTCGGGGCACGCAACTGCACGAGCGAAGGTCTGGCTGTTTCCGCCTTTTTTGCCCGCGACTTAGCCCGTGCCGGTATCACGGTCATCTCCGGCATGGCGCGGGGTATAGACAGGGCGGCGCATCTGGCCGGTCTTGACGGCCCGGGGCGCTCCATCGGCGTACTCGGCACGGGTATCGACGTAGTGTACCCGGCCCGCAACGCCGACCTTTATGCGCGTATGGAAAAGGACGGGCTGCTTGTTACCGAATTCGCGCCCGGAACAGGGCCCTTCGGGAAAAATTTTCCGATACGCAACCGCCTGATCAGCGCTCTGGCCCTCGGCATCCTGGTGGTGGAGGCGGCCGGACGCAGCGGCAGCCTGATTACCGCGCGTCTTGCTCTGGAACACGACCGCGAGGTCTTTGCCGTTCCCGGCAGCGCCATGTCTCCCATGTCCGAAGGTTGCAGGGAACTGATACGCAAAGGGGCCAAAGCGGTGTTCGACGCCGAGGATATCCTGCTTGAGCTGGCCCCCCTGCTGCATGCCGACAACCGCTTGACCGCATCTCCCGCAGCTTCGTCCGCAGCCGCCTCCAGTGCCGGCTCCGGGGCCGCTCATGACGCGCTCGTGTCTCCCTCCGTTCCGTCCGCAGCCTCCCCTAATCCGCCCTGTGCCGCTCCCGCCGCCGTCGGCATCCGGCAGCGCACGGAACCTCCGGTCCCCGCCGAGCCGCTTGGCGATGTGTCCGCGAACCTTGCCGGCCCAGCGCCGAATCCCGCCGACGGAACACCTCCGGCCCGCAGGTCGCGACGCGCTTCCCCATCGCGCGATGTTCTTCCGCGAGGGAAAAAGCAAGGGCACGGACAGGCTGAACCCGATTCGGCCGAGAACCGGTCGGGTATCTCTCGGAAGGAAGAGATTTCGAGCCGTACCGTAGAGATTGCCGATGTTCAAGGGGAAGAATGCCGTGTCCTGGCGGCTGTCGGGGCCGTTCCCCGGCATATTGACGAAATCTCGCACGCGTTGGTCATGGACGCCGGCAGTCTGAGCGCCGTTCTGACAGTGCTGGAAATTCGCGGACTGGTCCGGCGGTTGCCGGGCATGCTTTATTCCCTGCCTGAGTCCTGACGATGGCCGGCCGCACTCCCCGCCGTTCTCCGTCCGCTGTTCTCCGTACACAATCGGCGGAGCAGGCGGTCCCCGACACAGTTGCCATGTTCCTGGCCCACCTGGAGATGGAGAAAGGCTGTTCCCCGGCCACAGTCGAGGCCTACGGCAACGACGTCATGCAGTTCGAAAACCTCATGGCCCGGCAGGGAGTTTCCCTCGCCGCCCCGGAAACGATAACGCGCCGTCGGGTGGAGTCATGGTTGGCCGATCTGCACCGGCAAGGCGTGAGCAAAACGTCCATGGGCCGCAAGCTGTCGTCTCTGCGCGCTTTTTTCCGCTTTTGCGCGCGCATGCGCATGATCGCCGCCCTGCCCACAGAAGGCGTGGGCAACCCGAAAACCGAAAAACATCATCCCGCTTTCCTGAATGTGGATCAGGCTTTCGCCCTGCTGGACGTACAAGGAAATACCCCGACCGCGCCCCCGACTGCCGGCGCGTCTATCTCCGATGCGGAGGCGGGATTGATTCCCCGCCCTTCAGCCGCCGGCATACTCGCCCCTGGGGCAAGCGGAGGACCGAATCCCGCCCCGGACCGGAAAAAGGCAGCGGCCGTCAAAGCCCGCGACTTGTGTCTGGCCGAGGTTCTTTACGGTTCGGGCCTGCGCGTGTCCGAAGCCTTGTCTCTCAACGAA
The DNA here is from genome assembly GCA_031282465.1 of Desulfovibrio sp. Lineage (GTDB taxonomy): Bacteria > Desulfobacterota > Desulfovibrionia > Desulfovibrionales > Desulfovibrionaceae > Frigididesulfovibrio. Next base: position 54 of record JAITDR010000080.1, on the reverse strand, counting down.
GGCCGGATAAACGGCACATCCGCCACCATGCGCATTCCCGGCAAAGGCGGCAAA
>JAITDR010000064.1 GCA_031282465.1 Desulfovibrio sp. | reverse complement strand
TCGGCAATGGGATCGGTCAACATGCAACACTCCTTGAAAACATCCGCTTACCAGCTTGATTTGCGTACGCCGGGAAGCTCGCCGCGCAACGACATGTTTCTGAAACAAATGCGGCAAAGCCCGAATTTACGCATGAACGCGCGCGGACGACCGCAAATCGGGCACCTGTTGTAGCCGCGGGAACTGAACTTGGGCCTGCGCGCGGCTTTCACTTCAAGGGAAGTACGGGACAAGGCATGTTCTCCTTATACGATTTTCACGGCAAAACCGCTTCCGTGCGCTTTCAGCCCGGCGTCTGCGGCGCGACATCCCGCCGCGCTTTCCGGATGCCGAACGCGGTTCATTTTCTGAAAGGCATCCCCAGTTGTTCCAGAAGCTGCTTGCCTTCTTTGTCGGAAGCCGCCGTGGTGACGATGGTGATGTTCATCCCCTTGGGGTTGTCCACACGGTCTATCTCCAGCTCCGGAAAAATAGTGTGTTCCTTGATGCCCAGGGTAAAGTTGCCGCGGCCGTCAAAGCCCCTGTCCGGAATGCCGCGGAAGTCGCGCACGCGAGGCAGGGCGAAATTGAGCAGTTTGTCGAGAAAATCCCACATCTTGGGCCCGCGCAGGGTGACGCGGCAACCGATGGGCATGCCCTCGCGCAGCTTGAAGGCGGCTATGGATTTCCGGGCGCGGGTGACGATGGCTTTCTGCCCGGCTATGGCGGTGAGTTCCGACACAGCTTCTTCCATCAGCTTGTTGTTCTGCGAGGCGGCGCCCAAGCCGATGTTCAGGGCGATTTTTTCTATACCGGGGATCTGCATTGCGCTCTTGTAGCCGAATTCTTTCTGCAGCCCCGGCGCTATCTTCTCGCGGTATTCTTTTTCAAGGCGCGTCATATCTTCTTACCACCCTGAGCCAGTACTTCGTTGCATTTTTTGCAGAAGCGCACTCGTTTGCGCTCGCTTTTGCCGTCCTTCGTCTCCTCCAGATAGCGGTAGCCCACACGCGTTGCGTGATTGCAGACCGGGCATTGAAGCATGACATTGGACACATGCAGAGGCATTTCTTTCTCAATGCGGCCGCCGGGCTGCTGTACCTGAGGATTCGGCTTGACGTGGCGCACGGCAATATTCACTTTTTCCACCAGAACGCGGTCTTTTTTGTGCAACACCTTGAGAACCCGGCCGACTTTGCCTTTGTCCTTGCCGGCGACGACCTGCACCACGTCGTCCGTATGGATGCGAAATTGTTTCATGGCGGCGCTCCTACAACACTTCGGGGGCCAGGGAGACGATTTTCATAAAATTTTTGGCGCGCAGTTCGCGGGCAACGGGTCCGAAGATGCGCGTGCCTATGGGTTCGCCCTGCTTGGTCAGCAAAACGGCGGCGTTGGTGTCGAATTTGATGTAGGAGCCGTCCATGCGGCGCAGTTCCTTGGCGGTGCGCACCACAACGGCCTGCATGACTTCCCCTTTCTTCACCTTGCTGTGCGGCATGGCATCCTTGACCGAAACCACGATGATGTCCCCGACCGATGCGTAGCGGCGCTTGGAACCGCCCAGCACCTTGATGCAGGCAACGCTTTTCGCGCCGGAATTGTCGGCGACTTCAAGGGAAGATTCAACCTGTATCATGAACGGGACTCCTTATGCCGGCTCACCGTCGCAACCGCATCCACGCGGCGTCAGACGGCCTTTTCCAGGACGGAAACCAAGTGCCAGCGCTTGTTGCGGGACAGGGGGCGGTATTCAATGATTTTCACCTTGTCGCCCATGCCGCATGCGTTGTCGGGGTCATGCGCCGTGAATTTTTTGTGCCGGCGGATGAATTTTTTCAACAGGGGATGGCGGACCAGTGTCTCGACGCGCACGACGATGGTTTTGTCGTTTTTGTTGCTGACCACCGTGCCCACCAGGGAGCGGCCCTTTTTGTGTTCAAGATGCGCGTTCATCGTGCGCCACCGTTTCCTTTTGCCTGATGAGCGTCAGTATGCGGGCAATGCGTCTGCGCAGCCGGCCGGGCTGTGCGGTATCTTCCAGTTGTCCCGTTGCCCTGCGGAAGCGCAGGCGAAAAAGCTCCTTGCGCGCGTCGTCCAAGCGCGTCTGCAGTTCTCCGTCGCCCAGTTTTTCAAATTCGCGCATAGCGCGTCCGACGGCTTTTCTGCGGGCAAGGTCGAGGCTGATATTGCAGCGCGCGGCTTCACGCGCGACGGCGCGGCCTTTGCCCGGGCGGGGGGCGGGACCGCCGGCCTTGCCTTTGGCGCGCCAGGCCTCGCGTTTTTTGATTTTGTGCGGCGCCCTGCTCATGCGAGATCCTCCCTGGCGACGATGCGCGTCTTGACGGGCAGCTTGTGCGCCGCGCGGGTCAACGCTTCACGCGCCAGTTCCATGGACACGCCCTTCAATTCGTAGAGGATGCGCCCGGGCTTCACGGCCGCATACCAGCCGGCGGGTGCGCCTTTGCCCTTGCCCATGCGCACTTCAAGCGGCTTCGAGGTGTAGGAACGGTCCGGGAAAACGCGGATCCAGACCTTGCCGCCGCGTCGGATGTGGCGCATCATGGCGATACGCGCGGCTTCTATCTGCTGGCCGGTCAGCTTGCCGTGTTCCAGGGCTTTCAGACCGACATCGCCGAAGGCCACGTCCGCTCCGCGCGTGGCCGGGCCCTTGAGACGGCCTTTCTGCAGCTTGCGGAATTTTGTTCTTTTGGGACTAAGCATTGCCGAATACCTCGTGGTCCAGGATTTCCCCCTTGAAGACCCACACCTTGACCCCGATGATGCCGTAGGTGGTTTTGGCCTCGGCATACCCGTAGTCAATGTCCGCCCTCAATGTCTGCAGGGGCACGCGCCCGTCGCGGTACCACTCGCTGCGGGCAATTTCCGCGCCGGCCCGCCGGCCGGCGCAGCCGATTTTAATGCCTTCGGCCCCGAATTTGCGGGCCATGGAAACCGTACGTTTCATGGCGCGGCGGAAGGCCACGCGGCGCTCAAGCTGCTGGGCAACTCCCTCGGCCACAAGCTGGGCCTCTATTTCCGGGCGGCGGATCTCATTCACTTCTATGGTAAAGTCGCGACCGAAGCGTTTACGCAAATCCGTGCGCAGCTTTTCAATTTCCACGCCCTTGCGTCCGATGACGATGCCGGGTCGCGCCGTGGAGAGGATGAGCCGCGCCTTGTCGCCGGGCCGTTCTATTTCAATGCGCGCCAGCCCCGAGGCGTACAGGAGCTTTTTCACATACTCGCGGATCTTGTGATCCTCCAGCACATAGGCCGGATATTCCTTTTTGCTGTACCAGCGGGACTGCCAGTTCTTGTTGTACCCGAGCCTGAAACCGAAGGGATTGACTTTCTGACCCATAATGACGTTCCTAGTACTCGGCAAGAATGACGGTTATATGGCTGGTGCGTTTCTTTATCGACGTCGCCCGTCCTTGCGCGCGGGGCATGAAACGCTTCCAGCTCGGTCCTTCGTTGATGATGATGCGCCTGACCACCAGCGTGTCGGGATCAAGAGACGTATCGGCTGCGCTGTTGGCAAGGGCCGAATACATGACCTTGCGCAGTATGCCTGCGGCCTTTTGCGGCATGAAGCGCAGTATGTCCAGCGCCCTGGACGCCTCCATGCCGATCACGTTCGCGGCCGTCAGCCTGGCCTTGCGCGGTGAAAGACGCACGGCTTTCAACGTTGCTCTGACTTCCATACCGTCGACCTACTTTTTGGCTGCCTTGGCCTTCCGGTCGCCGGAATGGCCGTGAAAGACGCGTGTAGCGGAAAATTCCCCGAGTTTGTGGCCGACCATATTTTCCGTGACGAACACGGGTATGAACTTCCTGCCGTTGTGTACGGCGAAGGTCAGGCCCACCATTTCGGGCAGCACTGTGGAACGGCGCGACCATGTCTTGATCACGCGGCGGTCGTTGCCGGCATTGGCGGTTTCGACCTTACGCAACAGGTGGCCGTCGATAAACGGCCCTTTTTTCAACGATCTCGGCATCTCGGCACTCCAGACTTACTTCCGGCGATTGATGATGAGCTTGGACGAGGACTTTTTGCGGTCACGGGTTTTGTACCCCTTGGTAGGCACACCCCAAGGGCTGACCGGGTGCCGGCCGCCCGAGCTTCTGCCTTCGCCGCCGCCGAGGGGGTGATCCACGGGATTCATGGCTACGCCGCGGACCTTGGGCCGGCGGCCCAGCAGGCGATTGCGGCCCGCTTTGCCGAGGGAAATGTTTTCGTGCTGGATGTTGCCCACCTGTCCTATGGAGGCGTACCCGGCCGAGAGCACTTTGCGCACTTCGCCCGAGGGCATGCGCAGGGTCACGTATTTGCCCTCCCTGGCCACGACCTGGGCGTAGGAACCGGCGCTGCGGCAGAACACGCCGCCGCGGCCGGGGTGCAGTTCTATGTTGTGAACCAGGGTGCCCACGGGGATTTTCAGCAACGGGAGGGCGTTGCCGGGTTTGATGTCCGCCCCCGTTCCGGCGATGACGGCATCGCCGACGTTCAGGCCGACAGGGGCGATGATATAGCGTTTTTCACCGTCCGCATAACGCAGCAGGGCAATGCGCGCCGAGCGGTTCGGGTCGTATTCGATACTCGCGACAGTCGCGGTGATATCCGTCTTGTCGCGCCTGAAGTCTATGATGCGGTACAGACGCTTGTGCCCGCCGCCGCGCCGGCGGCTGGTGATGCGTCCGTTGTTGTTCCTTCCCGCCTTTTTGCGCAGACCGACGGTCAACGACTTTTCCGGCCGTGCGGCGCTTATTTCCTCAAAATCGGAAACGGTTTGAAAACGCCTGCCCGGCGAGGTCGGTTTCAATGTGCGTATGGCCATCTCACACTCCCTCGAAAAACTCTATCTTGTCGCCCGGCGCCAAGGTTACGTAAGCCTTTTTGCTGCCGGGGACGCGGCCCTTGCGGCGCGAGCGCCCGCGGGTAAACACGCGGTCCAGGGGTTTTTTCACCACGATGTTCACCGCCTTGACGGTGACCGAGAATGCCTCTTCAACCGCCTTTTTCACCTGGAGTTTGTCGGCGTCGCGGTGCACGTAGAAGGCCACCTGCCCGGCTTTTTCCTTGAGGAAGGTGCCTTTTTCGGAAATGAGCGGTTTGATGAGAATCTGCGTGTACTCCATGACCGGCTTCCTTATTCCGCGTTTGCCGCGTCGGTGTCGTCCGCGCGGGGCGCGAGACGCGCAGTGACGGGTTCCAGTACGCTTTCCAGCAGCACGAGCCTTCTGTGGCGGAGCACTTCGTAGGCATTGAGCCGCTCGGGGGGCAGCACTGTGACGCCGGGCACGTTGCGCGCGGAGAGCACCAGATTGTGGGCCTCGGCCGGAGCGACCAGCAGGGATTTTTCCAGACCGAGCGCTTTCTGCACCGCAGTGAAATGTTTGGTCCGTGCCTCGGGGAGAACGATATCCCTGAGCACCGTCAGGCGTTGCGCGGCGAGTCGGGAGGACAGGGCCATGCGCAGGGCCAGTCGTCGAACTTTCTTGTTCACCTTGAAGCCGTAGTCGCGCGGCGTGGGGCCGAAGGCGACGGCGCCGCCGGTCCAGACGGGCGAGATGTTGGAGCCGGAGCGGGCGCGTCCTGTGCCTTTCTGCCTCCACGGCTTGTTGCCGCCGCCTTTCATGCGCGCGCGGTTCAGCGTGGAGTGACAACCCGAGCGGAGGGCGGCGCGGTACGCGCGTACAACCAGATTGAGTATCTCGGGCCTCGCCTGCACTTCAAAAACTTCCGGGGCCAGGGAGACGCTCCCGGCTTCGTTGTTGTCCTGATCAAAAACCGTTACCTGCGCCATGATGCTGTCCTCTACTGCCTGCGTACCATGACCAGGCCGTTTTTGGGACCGGGCACCGGACCTCCGACCAGAATCACGTTGTCTTCGGGGCGGACGGCGACGATTTTCACGTTTTTGACCGTCACCTGCCGGTTGCCCATGCGACCGGCCATCTTTTTGCCTTTCCAGACCTTGGAGGGCTCGGTATTGTTGCCGATGCCGCCGGCGTTCCTGTGAACTTTCTCCGCGCCGTGCGACGCGCAGGCGCCGCGGAAATTCCAACGTTTCATCACGCCCGCCGTGCCTTTGCCTATGCTCCGGCCCGTCACCCTGACCAGATCGCCCGCCGAGAACATCGTGACGTCCACACCTGTCCCGACGTTCAGGCCCGACGGGCCTTCGAGGCGCATTTCCCGCAGACTGCGGAAGCATCCGGCGCCCGCCTTGGCGAAATGCCCCGCCAGGGGTTTGCCGACCAGCTTTTCCCGAATCGGGCCGTAGGCAAGCTGCACGGCGTCGTAGCCGTCCTTTTCCGCATTCTTGACCTGGACGACGGGGCAGGGGCCGGCCTGAATGACCGTCACGGCGACCGCCGAGCCGTCGCTCGCGAAGACGCGGGTCATGCCCAGCTTTTTGCCCAAAATTCCGGTTGATTCAGCCACGGCGACCTCCCTACAGCTTGATCTCTACGTCCACGCCCGCGGGCAGGGACAGTCTGCCGAGGGCGTCTACGGTTTGCTGCGTGGGTTCAAGGATGTCCACCAGCCTTTTATGTATGCGCATTTCGAATTGTTCGCGCGATTTTTTGTCCACGTGCACGCTGCGGTTCACCGTGTATTTATGGATACCGGTGGGCAGCGGGATGGGGCCGGCCACGCCGGCTCCGGTATTGCGGGCCGTATCCACGATTTCGGCAACCGCCTTGTCGAGGATGCGATAGTCGTACGCCTTGAGTTTGATTCTGATCCGGTCGCTGCTGACTGTCGTCATCGCCTTACTCCGTCATAAAAGAAAAAACCGGCTCCAAACGACGGTTTTCCTTCAGGATGCCGCCTGCGTTCGCCGGCAGAACCGTTGCGCGGTTCACGGTGATTTGCAGACTCCGCAGGCAGGGCCTGCGCGCATCTCCGACTCTGGAGCCGGAGCCGGACGTAGGACGCTGAAAAAAGCGGGCAAGCCTGCAAATGTCAACCCCGGTCGGCGAAGGTACGACCGGGAACACCAAGGCGGAATCCACCCGCCTCCCGCTTTGCCGATTGCGGGCGCGTTGCAGCAGTTGCGGCAACGGCCGTTCGGCAACGCGAAGGGAGCCTATACACCGTCGGATTTCGGCGGTCAAGGATTTTTCTTCGTTTGCCGAAAAAAAATTCACCGCTCCGCGCCCGACCCCCTCCTGCGCCCCGCAGCATCATGCTTCAGCAGCTTTTCAGCAGCCCACGATATGCGCCGTCCCGCCGCCCGGCAACGTCTCCGCGGCCCAGGCAATCTTTTCATCCCGGCCTTTGGACCGGTCGCGGTCAAAAATAACCAGCCAGCCCTCGGATGCGCCGCAAGCGGCCATATACTTCTCCAACTGTTCGAGCCCCTGAATGCGGGCCTTGGAGGAAGCAAATTTCAACTCCAGAGGGTAAGCCTTGCCCGCGTAGCGGACGCATACGTCCACCCTGCCCGTTCCCAGGGCGAATTCACGGGTAATCTGCGCGCCGCCGTTGGTCACGCGCTGCAAAAAGGCCTGCAAAATCAAATGCGGCGCGGCTTCTTTATAGTCATAGCGTTCCGTCCATATTTCCGCGTTTTCCCGCCAGAACTGCTGAAACTCTTTCAGCAGGGCGGACATATCCAGGTTTCGGCCGTCCATCCAGCGGTGCATGAGGGATTCCGGCAAATCGACCTGCGTTTTGTAGTTGAGGGTGCGCACCATAACATCACGGTAAATGGGGTTGGCAGGGCGCAGGGCTCCGGCCGGCGTCCTGACCGCAAGGCCGAGGTCCAGGCAGAATTTGGTGTCGTCGGCCAAAGGATCGACTTCAGCCTTGCCGCCGTAAAGCATCGGTTCGACAACCTTCCGTACGCGCGGTTCCTTCAGGCGTTCCAGCAGAGAATCTATGTGCGTGTCGCGGCGGAGCATAAGGGCTTCCGCCGCCGCATCAATATGGCCGGCCGTCACGGTTTTGCCGTAGTCGCCGGTCAGATCTTCTTCCACCGCTTGGCGGGCCAGAGCATTGACCAGCCAGGGCTGTCCTTCCGACCAATAAAACGCGCGTTCCACAGCGCTTGCCTCAAAAGGCTGTCCTGAGGCTTCCGTATGCTGCCGATAGAGGTCGGCAATTTGCTCCTGCGTGAAGTTGCTGAGCGTCAGCGCCTTGGTGACGATGTTGAAGGGGCTCGCCGATCCCAGGGTATCCCTGTCGGGCCGCACTTGAGCCTTGAAATCCCGGATGTCGCGCATGCCGATGAGGGAAACGGACCAGGGGAAGGGGGAACGGGCGCGGTTTACATAGCCGTCGCGCAGTTGGCGCAGGAAGCTGATGAGGACTTGTCCGGAAAGGCAATCCGCTTCGTCGAAAAAAAGAATAAGCGGCTTGTCCAGAGCGCTGCACATACGCATGAGGGTTTCGCCGACCCGGGTGCTTGCGGACGCCGGCACGGAATCCGGCCAGGCGGCACTGAAGGCGGGCACAGTGAACGTTGCCCGCAGCACCGACAAGCGCAGAACCGCTGAAATGCCGTTTACGCCTTCCACAGCATCAGACACGCCCTGTAAAGCTTCCAAAGAGCAGTACAGAGCGTAAAACTTGCCCTCGGCGTTGATTTCGTCGGTCAGGCTTTGCAGCAAGGTAGTTTTGCCGGACTGGCGGGGAGCGTGAACGACGAAATAGAGCTTGTTCTCGGCGAGTTTTCGCGCTTCGGGAAGCCGGGCGATCGCGTCCAGCATATAGTGTTCTCCCGGAACGCAGGGGCCTGCTATATTGAAATGCTTGGGAATCGCGTAGGGATCGGACACGTTTTGCTCCTTGCCGTTTGCCGGGGTATACCACAGGGGGCAAGTGCGGACAACTCTTGCTGCGCGAACGGTTTCTTACGGCCGCACCGGTCTCTTGATGTTTGAGCATTACTCACACAGGCTCCGTCCGGCAAGTATAGCAACTGCTCCCGACAGGACGCGCCGGTGCGCTTGCCGCGCGCGGAAAATAAGAATACTGTAACCCGATGAACAGCATTGTTTTTCATATCCGCCCGGAAGCGGCGGGGTTTGATCCGTATGTGCCGGGGCTTTCCGTTGCCGGGGTCCGAGAGCGCTTCGGGCTTGAGACGATAATCAAGATGGCGAGCAACGAGAATCCTCTGGGCATTTCCCCCGCGGCACTTGAGGCCGTGCGGCGTTGCGCCGGGCTCGGCTTCCGTTATCCGCGTGAAGGCAACCCGGAGCTCGTCGCGGCTCTGGCCGCGCACCACAGCCTGCCCGAGGAACGTTTCGTCCCCGGCAACGGTTCGGACGAGGTCATTGACCTGCTGCTCCGGGTCTGTCCTGTGCCCGGCCGGCACAACGTGGTCGCCTCCCGGCCGTCCTTCAGTATGTACAGGGTGTTGAGCAGGCTGTGCGGGGTGGAGTTCCGGCGCGTGCCGCTCAAGGAAGATTTTTCCTTCGACCTGCCCGGTCTGGCGGCCGCTGCCGACGACGACACGGCGCTGCTCTTCCTCACCGTGCCGGACAATCCTTCGGGCGCGTGTCCTTCGCGTGCGGACGTGGAAGCCCTGGCCCGCCGGCTGCCGCCCTCCTGTCTTCTGGTGCTGGACGAGGCGTACATAGACTTTTGCCTTGACCCTGAAGCGCAGTCTTTTCTGCCGCTATTGAACGCTCACGGCAACGTCGCCGTGCTGCGCACCTTTTCCAAAACATACGGATTGGCCGGGTTGCGCCTCGGCTACGGGATACTCCCGCCGGCTTTGGCTGCCGTGCTGCGCGCTGTGCATATGCCGTTTTCCGTCAATATCGCCGCCGAAGCAGCGGGCATCGCCGCCTTGGGCGACGGGGAGTTTTACGAGGAAACGCGACGCGTCGTCGCCGAAGGCCGCGCCTTGCTGTACGGGGAACTGTCTGCCCTGGGCTTTGTCGTGTA
>JAITDR010000035.1 GCA_031282465.1 Desulfovibrio sp. | reverse complement strand
CCCCCTCCCTCACGTCCGCGACAAGGTCGCAGCCGTCGTCCGGCGGCTTCACGACAAAAAAGGCGTGGACATCGTGGCCCTTGATCTTTCCCGAGAAAATACCTTGTACGATGCGGTCGTTATCTCCGGGGCGCGTTCCGTGCGCCACGGACAAGGCATGGCCGACTCTCTGCTGGAGGCGGCGCGGGAAGACAACCTGGAATACCTGCGCGTGGAAGGGCGCGCTCTCGGGAGTTGGATTTTGCTGGATTTCAATGATGTGGTCGTCCATATTTTCCAGGCGGAAAGCCGCGAACTGTACCGGTTGGAAGAAATGTGGCCTACGGCTCCCGTTCTGGTCGATACCGGGAGGGAAGAGCAGTGAGCGCTCTCACGCCTACTTTGCTGCTGATTCTGGACGGTTGGGGACAGGCCCCGGCCGGGCCGGGCAACGCCGTTCTCATGGCGGCGACCCCGCACATCGACGCGCTGCTCTCCCGGCCCGCACGCGCCGAACTGCTCTGCTCGGGCCGCGCCGTCGGTCTGCCTGCGGGCTTCATGGGCAATTCGGAAGTCGGGCACATGAACATAGGCGCAGGCCGCGTCGTTTACCAGGACATGACGCTCATCGACGTAACCCTTGAAGACGGGAGTTTCTTCAGCAACCCCGTGCTCATGCAGACCCTTGATGCGGCAAAACAAAGCGGCGGGAAAGTGCACCTGCTCGGCCTCCTGTCCGACGGCGGCGTACACAGCCACATCAACCACCTTTTCGCGCTGCTGCGGGCGGCGGACGAGGCAGGCGTCCGGGCGCGCGTGCATGCCTTTACGGACGGGCGGGATACCGCTCCCGACTCCGGCCTGGGCTTCATGCGCATGTTGACGGAAAAACTCGGCCCGGCGGACCGCGTTGCAGGCGTCTACGGCCGCTGGTACGCCATGGACCGGGACAAACGCTGGGACCGCGTGAAAAAAGCGTGGGACGCCATAGTTCACGGGCGCGCCCCTTTGTTCGCCGACCCCGTTGCCGCCGTCGAAGCGGCCTATGCCGCGGGCGAAACCGACGAATTCATCAGCCCCCGGCTTATAGCGAACGAAACGGGGGAAGCGGAATGCATCCGCGACGGCGACGCCGTCTTTTTCTTCAATTTCCGCGCCGACCGGGCAAGACAACTCGCGCAATGCCTGTTCGACCCCGCGTTCGGAGCATTCGACCGGGGCAGCCTGCCGCGCTTGGCCGCTTTCAGCACCATGACGTCCTACGAGGAAAATTTTCCTATGCCCGCGGCTTTTCCGCAGCGCAATCCGGAGATGGGTCTGGGCGAGGTCGTGTCCCGCGCGGGAATGCGCCAACTGCGCATTGCCGAAACGGAAAAATACGCCCACGTTACCTACTTCTTCAACGGAGGCGTGGAAGACCCGCTGCCGGGCGAGGAACGGCGCCTGATCAATTCGCCCCGCGAAGTGCCGACTTATGATTTGAAGCCCGAAATGAGCGTTCGCGAAGTGACGGACACCTTGATCCGGGAATGGGAATCCGGGATATACGATTTTGTGGTCTGCAATTTCGCCAACCTGGATATGGTCGGGCATACCGGCGTGATCCCGGCCGTCATCAAGGCCTGCGAGGCTGTGGACAATTGCGTGGGCCGGGTGCTCGCCGCGGTCGAAAAACGCGGGGGCAGGCTGCTCCTTACGGCGGACCACGGGAACGCGGAAGAAATGCTCACGCCGGAGGGACGTCCGCAAACGGCGCACAGCAAAAATCCCGTCGCTTTGGTCGTTGCGGGAACTTCTCCCCCCGCCCGCATTGCAAACGGCAAACTCGCGGATATTGCGCCCACCATCCTGCGTCTCTGGGGTATGGAACAGCCGCCGGAAATGACCGGCAGCAGCCTGTTGGAGGATTGATATGCCGCGACAGCAACCCGTGCCGGTCAAACCGTCGGGCATGGAACTGGTGTTTTTCTATGTCTGCCCGTACTGCCGCAGGCAAATACCCGTGCCTGCCCCGCTTCAGCCCTCCATGATCGCCTGCGACGTCTGCCGGCGCAATTTTCCCATCATGCCCGTGGACCGGCATTCGGTGCATTTCGTCCGGATTATGTTCGGGGACGGCCCCGCAGCCGTGGACCCGGATTACCTGTAGCTGTGAAAAGGCGGATTCATGCTTACCAACAGGCGCAGGCTGCAGGACTTCGCAGTCTGCGGGTGATTGTGGAAAGGCGGATTCATGCTTACGAACAGGGAACTCAGGCGGAAACTGCGCGCCGGCGCGCCGAGCATAGGTACCTGGCTGCAGATTCCCAGTCCGGAAATTGCGGAAATACTCGCCCGCACGGGCTATGAATGGGCGGCGGTGGACGCCGAGCACGGGGCATTCACGCGCGCTGTCCTGCCGGACATGTTCCGCGCCTTGGAACGCTGGGGGACTTTGCCGTTTGTCCGCGTTGCCGCCGCAAAACCCGAACTCATCAAGTACGCTTTGGATTCCGGGGCGGCGGGATTGATTTTCCCCATGATTGAAAGCCGCGTGCAACTCGACGAGGCCGTCAACGCCGGCCTGTACCCCGGCGGAGAGGAATTTTCCGGCGGCCGGCGCGGCGTCGGATTCTGCCGGGCGAACGCCTACGGACTGGATTTCGACGCCCACATGGATCCGTGCGGGGGCTTCAGCCGCGAACTGGTCCTTGTCGCCCAGATTGAACACATCAACGCGGTCGCCGCCCTGGACGGGATTTTTTCCCATCCGCGCCTTGATGCCTACATGGTCGGACCCTACGACCTGTCGGCGTCCATGGGCCTGACCGCGCGCTTTGATGAGCCGGAATTCATAAAGACCCTGGAAATTATTGAAGCCAAAGCTGTGCAGTACGGCGTAAGCCGGGGCTACCATGTCGTTCGTCCGGATGAGGCCCTTTTGCGTGAAAAGATCCGGGCCGGTTACAGTTTCCTCGCCTACGGCATGGACAGCCTGTTTATCCAAGCGGGAGGGAAACTCCCCGCGCTGTAATTCGATGTGCAAAGCAGGCCGGGTATGTTCGGGGCCGCCCGCTGTCGAAGCACAGGCGCGGCGGCGGTGTGCGGCTGAGCGGACGCAGGCCGGCAAAAGAACGGACGAAGGCTCTCGCGGCGTGCGCGGCGCTCACATCTTCCTGCCGGCGCCGGCGGGCAACAGGGCGGGTGTATGCCCTTACCCTTGAACTGCTTTGAGCGACGGGAAAAATTCCGGCGCATCTTTACAAAAGATGCTCGGTATGGTAGGTAAATATACGTAATCGGCATTGTAACAGTTAAAAAAATACAGCATGTTGGATGCTTGAGGAGGTTCTCGTGAGTTATGCTGCAATGTATAAAGAAAAGCTGACCACGCCGGAAAAAGCCGTCGCAGTGGTCAAGTCCGGCGACTGGGTGGATTACGGCTTCTGCGTGTCCCAGACAAAGGCGCTGGATGCCGCCCTTGCCGCGCGCAAAGGCGAGTTGGAAGACGTCAAGGTGCGCGGTTGCGTTGAACTGTGGACGCCTGAAATCATGAAAATCCCCCCTGCTGAAAATCCCTTCAGTTGGAACACGCTGCACATGACCGGTGCGACGCGGAAGCTCACCGCGAACGGGAATTGTTTTTACATCCCCATGCGTTTTTCCGAAGTGCCCCGCTATTATCGGGAAAATTACACGCCGGTCGACGTCGCCATGATCCAGGTTTCGCCGATGGACAAACACGGCTGGTTCAATTTCGGCCCGAGCGCGTCCTATCTTGCCGCCATGTGCGAGCGCGCGAAATGCATTATCCTTGAAGTCAACCGCAATATGCCCCGTTGCCTCGGCGGACATGAGGCATTTATCCACATTACGCAGGCGGACATGATAGTTGAGGCCGACTCCGCCTTGGGCGAAATGCCCGCATCAAAGCCTTCCGACGTGGACCGCGCCGTCGCCGCGAAGGTTGTCGATGAAATCCCCAACCGCGCCTGCCTGCAACTCGGCATAGGGGGGCTGCCCAACGCCGTGGGTATGCTCCTCACCGAAACCGACCTGAAAGACTTGAGCGTACACACGGAAATGTATGTCGACGCTTTCGTTGATTTGACGGAGTGCGGCAAAGTCACCGGGGCATACAAGCCCATCGACAGATACCGCCAATGCTATGCTTTTGCCGCGGGCAGCAAGCGCATGTACGATTTCCTCGACGACAATCCCCAGCTTATGAGCGCCCCTGTCGATTATGTGAACGACATCAGAGTATTGGCTTCTATCGACAATTTCATCTCCATCAACAACACGGTGGAGGTGGACCTTTTCGGGCAGCTTGCCTCCGAGTCTTCCGGGTACCGGCATATCAGCGGCGCCGGCGGGCAACTGGATTTTGTCCTGGGAGCCTATCTTTCCAAGGGCGGGAAGAGCTTCATCTGCTGCTCTTCCACGGTTGCGGGCAAAGACGGCACACAGAGCAGCCGTATCGTCCCCGTCCTCAAGCCCGGCGCGGTGGTGACCGCTACACGCGCGAACGCGCACTGGCTGGTGACCGAGTTCGGCAAAGTCAACTTGAAGGGACTGTCCACCTGGGAGAAAGCCGAACGCATCATCTCCACGGCGCATCCCGATTTTCGCGACCATCTCATCAAGGAAGCGGAAAAAATGAATATCTGGAGACGCGTCAACAAAAAATAACGGCCTGCGTCGTCAGACGAGGGAAAGCAGCGTCCGGGCGACCAGCCGAGGGCAGGCGTATGGGGCGGACTCCGGCGACACCAGCCGCGTCCGTACTACCTGGAGTCCTTCCGCGCGCAGCCACGCGGACGGTATGCCGCCCGGATAGGCGCTCTCGTCGTCGTCAACGACAAGCACCTGCAACACGTCACGCCCGGCAACGCCGTCACGCGTCAAACAGCGTACAAGGCGTTCCGTCTGGTCGCGCAGAGTATGCCCCAGAAGCTCCGGGTCCGTGCCCAGGTTGGGGATGAAAACCTTGGGGCAGCGCGCGGCGGCCACGGCCCTGCCGACTCCGCACGGCAGCAGGTTGGCGATAAGGCTCGAATAGAAACTGCCGAAAGGATAGCAGACAAGATCCGCCCCGGCTATAAGCTCGTGCAGCTTCGGGCGGATCGAAACGGCGAAAGGCGTCGGGTCGTCAAGCGAGCGGGTGATCCATATATCCTCAATGGGTGCGGTGACAGACCTGCCCTGTTTGCCGGTGAACGCGTGCTGCCCGACAATGACCTCGCCGGACGCGAGCCGTACCGCGAGATGGGCGACGGCGTTCACGACGGGCCTGACAATGCCCCGCGCTTCCACCAGCTTGGAATAGAGAAAAATCACCGGGTCAAGGTGCCTTCTCTGGGTGAGGTAGCCGCCTGCAAGCACGAGGTTGCCGATGCTGGCCCCGGCAAGGTCGAAATTCGCCGGCATGCGCTCGGTGAACTGCATGAGCGTGGTGCGGATGATTTTGCGCATGGGGTCGGGAACCGCCCGGATGAGCAGATGCCTGCCCGCGCACAGCGAGTCGAGTTCGTTCAGCAACGTCTCCCGCGGCTGATCTGCGGCCAGGCGGCAGGCGAACAGCGCGTAGATTTCCGGGTTGCCTTTGACGCTTTGATCCGCAAGAGCCATGATGCGGGCGCGAATATCCCCCACGGCGGGCATGTTGAACGCGCGGCGCAAAGCCGCGGAACTTCCCCCGGAATCAAAGGGGGTCATGATGTGGACGGCGTTGTGCGTGTATTCAGTGAGCACGCGCGCCGTGTCGCGCATGGCCGTGCCGCCGGAAAAAAACAGCAGCGTCGGCCCCAGCTCCGGCACCCGCCTGAAACGCTCTATTTTGACCTCATCGGGAACGACGACGCGCCGGGGCACGACAACCGGGGCTGTAAGGGGGGCTACCGGCACCGCTGCTCCCGTTGCCCGCCGCAAAAGAAGTCCAGGCAGGCCGCCGCCGCCGCCGCAAAATCCACCCCGCCCGTTATTTCCAGCATCGGGGCTTGCGCAAGCCGCACGGCGTAAGCTTCCGGAGAAGTCGCAGGGCGGACTTCCGGTTTGTCAGGCGCAAAAAACAATCCCGATTCCTTGCTGAATGCGCGGACAAGGTCCAATCTGTCGGGTGGATAAACCTCGGCAAAACGGGTTGCCCCGCCCTCACGGCGCCAGTTCAGCACCGCCAACCCGGAAAAAGGCGCCCGCAACGCGAAACGCCCCTGCCCCCAGCATTGCCCGATAAGCGCATCGTACTTGTACTCCAACGACCAGAGCCGCTCGGGCGGCAGGGCGGCAAAACGTTTTCTGTCCTCACTGTCCACAATATTCCTCAGGGCGTCGTTGTGCAGCGCCGTGCCCGGATTGATGCGCGGTTGCTTTGGAATGCCGTACAAGCGGGCCGGGAGGTCGCCGGAAAGCAACACCCTGTCGTTGCTGACGAAGGTGCATCCTTCGTTCATAAGAAACAGGGCCAGCGTCGATTTTCCCATGCCTGAAAATCCGCACAGGGCAATCCCCTTGCCTTGAAAGGCGACCGCAGCAGCATGCCCCAGGTAACAGCCGCGGTCAAGGTGCCGGGCTATAAGCCGGCTGTTGATGAAGTTGACGACCTGATTGCAGTTGCGCACACATTCCCCCACGGCAAGATGCTCCGCCGCCGTAAACGCAAACAGCATGCCGGTAAGACGCTTGCGCACCAGTCTGCCGTCGCCGCAGTTTACATACTCTTCCTTGACCTTCGTTTTTCCGGGGTCGGGCGCTTTTTCCGTAAAGGGTTCGTCGATGTCCGGCACCGCCCCTTCATGCGCGGTAATGACGATGTCCGGAGTGAAGCCGTCACCCGGAGCGGCGACAAACTCGCTGAAGTAGTCCTCCAGCATCGCATTCAGGTCTTGGCTGTTGCTTGCGACAAGAACTGCGATGCCGTCGAAATTGAGGCGCAATTCACGGGTTGCGGGCCGGCGTTCACGCACGGCGCGGATAAAGTCCGTACAGGATGTTTTCATCGGTACTTTCCTTGATGAGGGGGTCCGGGGGAAATCATTTCCCCCGGCCGCCGGAGGCATGTATTTATTTATTTTACAAAGTTACTGCACTATCCGGGGGTGGAACAGGCCGGCTCCCGCAGGCGTGCCGCCAAGTGTTCCGCCACCAGGGCCGCCGGGTTGAGATCCGTTGTTTCTTCCACGCCCCGAAAGCCTCCGAACGCCGAAACTTCAAAGACCACGGGGCCTTCGTCCGTGACCGCCACATCGACGCAGGTGAACTCCAGGCCGAAGACGTCGCGCGCCTTGCGGGCCACGTCCAGAATCGGCGCATCAGGGATAAAAGGCGCATAGCGCCCGCCGTTGACGGTGGTGGTGTTCCAGGCATCACGCGCTTTGACGCGGGCATAGGTCGTCAGGTACTCCCGGCCCAGAAAAACAACGCCGAGATCACGATTATGCTGCAATTCCAAGGCTTTTTGCACATAGAGCACGGTGTTTTCCCGTGCATAGCGAGTCAGCAGCGCCGGCAGTTCGGGGTCCTCGCCGTCCACAAGCTGCATGCCCCTGGCTTTTGACGTGTACAACGGCTTGAGGACGGCCCGGCCGTATTGGCGTCTGATTGCCTGCAAGGC
>JAITDR010000029.1 GCA_031282465.1 Desulfovibrio sp. | reverse complement strand
GAGGTTGGTCTGATCCGCGATATCCGAAATGACGCTCATGATGCTGTCGATGCCCGTGGCCTCCTCCTCCAGCGCACCCATGTCGCTCTTGAGGTCTTGGGCAAGCTGCTGCATCCGGCTGATGTCGGCGGCTACCTTGTCCACGTTGGTCGCGCCCTCGCGCGCGCTGTCGCCGGCTACGACCGATATCTCCGTCGCTTTCGAGGAACTTTCGGCTATGGATTGCACGGCCTGATACATCTGTCGGACGGCGAGTTCCACTTCTCCCAGATGTCTGGCCTGGCTCGCCGCCCCACCCGCGGTTTCCCGGACCAGTTGCAGGATATCCTCCCCCAGCGCCGCGACTTTGCGCGCTATGTCGTCCAGTTTGTCCGCCGTATCGCGTATATAGGTGTTTTTTTCTTTCAGCTTTGCTTCCAGCGCGCGTTGTTCCGTTACATCCTGATACAGGCCCATCGCGCCGAAACAATGCCTGTTGTTGTCATACAACGGAAAGAGCGTTGCGAGTACGTGCAGCTTGTTGCCTTTGCGGCTCGTAATAATAAGTTCTTTTTCCGTATAGGTATCGCCGTTCTTAACACATTTTGACAGAAGTGTATCACGACCGACTTCATTGTAAAAAACTTCTGAAATAGTTTTCCCGTAGCAACTCTCCGGCGGTTCGTCAATTTGCAGCATGCGCATGCACTGCTTGTTGCTGCATCGCAGAAGGACGTCGACATCTACATAAAGGAAAGGCATGGTCAGGCTTTGCAGGATACCGAGGCGCGCCGCCTGCTCGCGAAGCAAGTCGCTTTTGATGACGGCGAGCAGCGTTTCCGGATTCTCTCCTTCTTGACCTTCCGGGACGGTACCTTTGCTTTCGCGGATGACAGCGCGCATCTGTTCGGCAAGCTTTTTCCTGCGCGCGGATGAACACAACCCGAACATACAGCCCTCCCGGTCACGGATTCTTCAGTTTTTCAAAATATTTCCTCTTGACTCCCGCCCGGGCGGGGGGCACATTTCCCGACGCCCCCGCCGGTCTGCCGGCACAGCAAGTCTCAATGCGTTGCCTCTCAATGCGTTACCTTACCGTCGCCGGTCCCTGACGTCGCGCGTTATAGTACGACAATGCCGGCAATTTGTCTACACTGTAACGGGAAATCACAGGGAGTTCTGCCGATGCCCGCACTCGTTCCCCCGCACGGCGGCAACGGTCTGACCGTCCGCCTCCTTGAAGGCCGTGCCCGCGAGGAGGAATTGCGCAAGGCCGCCGGCCTTGCGAAAGTCGAAATCAGTTCCGCCGTGTTCGGCGACCTTATCATGATCGGCATAGGCGCGTTCTCGCCCCTGCGCGGGTTTATGGGCCGGGCGGACCGGGAGAGCGTCTGCGAAAATTTTTGTCTGGCCGACGGCACCTTTTGGCCTGTGCCCGTTGTCTTGGACGCCTCTGAACAGGAGGCGTGCAGGCTTGCGCCGGGGCAGGAAATTACTCTGGTCTTCCGCGGCGAAAGCGTCGCGACCATGCGGGTGGACGAAATTTCTGAGCTGGACGGGGAAGACAGAGAGCGGGAATGCCTGAAAATCTTCCGGGGTTCCGGGCCGGATTCGGTCGGGGAGGATTTTATGGACAGGGCGGCGCGGGAACACCCCGGCGTCCGCATGGTTCTGGCCCGGAAGGCGTATGCCCTGGCCGGCCCGGTCAGGGCGCTTTCCGAGGGCTCGTATCCCGCGGACTACCCCGGTGTCTATCTGCGTCCGGCGGAGCTGCGCGCGGAGCTGGAAAAACGGGGCTGGTCCGATGTCGCCGCCCTGCAGTTGCGCAACCCCATGCACCGTTCTCATGAGTACCTGGCGAAAATCGCCGGGGAAATTTGCGACGGCGTGGTCATCCATTCCCTTATCGGCAACCTGAAACCCGGCGATATCCCGGCCGGTGTGCGCATCCGGGCCATACGCCGCCTGCTGGACGCCTATTTCGTGCCGGACAGGGTCATTCAGGCCGGCTATCCTTTGGACATGCGCTATGCCGGCCCGCGCGAGGCCCTGCTGCATGCCCTGTTCCGCCAGAACTTCGGCATCAACCGCCTGATCGTCGGGCGGGACCACGCCGGGGTCGGCGATTTTTACGGGGTATTCGAGGCGCAGGACATCTTCTCCGCAATCCCCCGCAGCGGCAATCCGGCCCGCGACCTGCTGACCGCGCCGTTGAAAATAGACTGGACTTTCTACTGCCGCAAGTGCGACGGTATGGCTTCCCTGCGCACCTGCCCGCACGGCGCGGAGGACCGCGTCATACTCTCGGGGACGAAGTTGCGCAAACTGTTGTCCGAGGGCGGTGAGGTTCCGGACCACTTCAGCCGGCCGGAAGCTCTGGAAGTGCTGCGCGAGTATTATGCCGGCCTGGACGACAAGACTGAGATAGCGCTGCACGGCGCGGCTGTCGGGCCCGGGAATTGAGCGCCGGCGGAATGTATAAACTTCTCGACCTTTTTTCCGGCTGTGGAGGGATGACGCTCGGCTTTACCGACCCTCGCTTCTGCGGCGGCTTTCGGAGTGTCTTTGCTGTCGACCATGATAAAGCGGCAACTGCCTCTTACCGCATAAATTTCGGCAATCACGCAGTATGCGGCGACATTGAGGATTGGGCAGGAGGAAAACATGATATTCCCAACGCAGATATCGTTATCGGCGGGCCTCCGTGCCAGGGCTTCAGTCTGTTGAACAAAGGCCGTAAAGGAGATGTGCGCCGCAGTCTCTGGCAACCGTTTATGGATTTGGTATCTGCTTGCGGCGCCTCTATGTTTGTTATTGAAAACGTACAAGGGTTGTTCAATTCACCTGAACACCGGGCTATAGCGTCACGAGCGCATGAAATCGGATTCCCGACAAAGGCTTGTCTGGTCAATGCCGCTGATTACGGCACTCCGCAGACGCGGATACGGACGTTGATTATAGGTTGGAAAAAATGTTTATGGGAAGATATACCATTCCCCCCAATACAAACACATACTAAAGACAATCATCCCTTCCTGCCGCCCCGGCGCACCGTACGGGACGCTATAGGCGATCTGCCTCCGCCGGTGGGGACGGAAATCCGCTCTGAAGCGCCGCCGCTGAATTTACATTTCGGGCGGAATCCGACACCCAAAAGTCTGGAACGCTACAGAGCCGTGCCGATTGGGGGCAACCGTTTTGATTTACAAAAAAACGCGCTTGAACTGACGCCGGCCTGCTGGATTCGCAAGACTACCGGCGGAACCGATTTGTTCGGCCGGCTGTGGTGGGATCGCCCTTCAGTTACAATACGTACGGAATTTTTCAAGCCGGAAAAAGGACGTTATCTGCATCCCGACCAACACCGGCCCATAACCTGCAGGGAGGCCGCCCGGCTGATGGGTTTCCCTGATGACTTTCAATTTTCGGGCACGAAAACCGACATTGCCCGCCAGATAGGAAACGCCGTTCCGCCGCCGCTTGCCGGAGCGATTGCGCGGCATATACGGGCATTGCTTGATCAGAAATTCCTTTATGGTTCGAACACGCTCCTTTCGGGGAGATTGCCGCCCGATGCACGAACAGACCGGACAGACATTTCCGAGAGTAAGCAAAGTGCTCTCGGTAGTTGAGTCTCCTGCGGCGTCCGCCGCCCGCCGGCCGTGACGAAGATGCCGCCGCCCGCCGCGGGCGCACCCCCGGCTCCCACGCCGGACGCGGTGCGGGCCGTTGTGGAAGATATGGGGTTCGTCGTTGCGGACGATGTCTGTCACCTGTTGAGCGACTATCTGGGTCTGCTGGCCAAATGGAGCCGGACGGCGAATCTCACAGGGCCGCGTAATCCCTTGGACATTCTGCGGGTTTTGGTTGTCGACAGTTTTTATCTGGCGGACTATCTGGCCGGGCTGCCCTTGCCTCCCGCGCCATTCTGCGCGGATTTCGGGGCAGGCGCGGGACTGCCGGGTCTACCCCTGCGCATGATTCGCGCCGAAGGCGACTATGTGCTGGTGGAAGCACGCGAAAAGCGCGCCGCGTTCATGCGCGCCTTCCTTGCCGCCCATCCCCTGCCCGGCACACGCGTGTACCACGGGCGTGCCGAAGCTTTTCTGCGCGGCCCCGCGCGTCCGGAGCTCATCGTGAGCCGCGCCTTCATGCCGGCGGACAGGCTGCTCGCCTTTATCGGAGAACATGCGCCGGAAGCGGGCGTATGCATATTGTTCACACGGGGGCTGCCCGCTGAAAAAACGGTAAACCTGCGCGATGCGGGCTGGACGCCTGCCTCCCCGATGGGCTACAAGGTCGGCGAAGATTGCCGTTTCCTCCAAGCCGTGCTGAAAATGTGAACCGCTCCCTCATGTCGCGTCTCGTCTGCCGCCTGCTTTTCCCGCGCGGAACCTGTTTCCGCCGGCCCGCCTCCGGCGCTCCCTGCAACGGCCGCGCGACCCTGCTCTGCTTCTGCCTGACCCTTATTCTCGCCGCCTGCGCGCGTCTGACGGAATTGCCTTTCTGGGACAACGAGTTCTTCCGCTTAGACGGCGAATACCTGCTCGCCACCCACGACGCGTATCACTGGATTGCCGGGGCCGAGGGCTTTGAATTCGGCGCCGGCCATCCCATGTCCGAGGCGGCGCGCATGATTTCCGCGTTGATCGGCCTGAGCCCCGCCCTGACGGGTTTCTATCTGCCCGTTTTCATGAGCGCCCTGACGGGGCTCGGCGTTTTTCTCTGGTGCGCGGGTTTTGGTAGGCCGTGGGCGGGACTGTGCGCCGGGGTGCTGACCTCCTTGACGCCGGGCTTCTGCGCCCGCACGCTGCTCGGGTTTTACGATACGGATCTGGTGATCCTGTTCTTTGCCGTCATGCTCGGCCTTGTGCCCGCCTTGGGACTTGCCCCGTACCTGAAAAGCCCGTTGGAAGCCCTGTGCCCGTCCCTTGCGGCCAAAGCGGAGGAGGCCGGTTGCGGACCCGACCGCGACACCGGCACTCTGCTCGACGCGCCGGTGCTTGCCCTCTTCGCCCTGTCCGGGCTGGGCGGTTATATGACGCAGGAGTGGCACTCCATTTTCCCGTATCTCACGCGGTTTTCCGTGCTCATGCTGCCTTGCGCGATCTTTGCCCTCGGTCCGCCGGGCGGGCGCAAACCGCTCCTGGCAGGCGGGCTCTGTCACGCCCTGCCTCTGCTGGTCGGGTTGCCGGGGTTTTTTTGCGCCGTGCTCTGCGCGGCGGCGCTGACGGTCGCGCGACGGGACAGGGAATGCCGAAAACCCTCTCCCGACGGCTTCCGAAACACTGCGGAGCGGGCGGGCGGAACGTTGCGCGCGTGGACAGGGAAGGCGGGCGCTTTTTTTCTGGACGGGCGCACGCTGTTCGCGCTCTGGACGCTCCTCTGCGTCGGGGCCGCGGACGCCGCCGTGCTGCAGAACATGGCCCGCTCCTTCATGGCCTACACGCAACGCGGGGGCGACGTATCGCCCCTCTCTCCGGTCGACGGGCCGCTGGTGTTCCCCTCGGTGTCGCAATCCATCATCGAGGTGCAGACCATAGGCGTTCACGAAATGCTGCTGTACGTCTATCCCTTTGAGCTGCCCGTGCTTGTCGGGGCGGGTCTGTTTTTCCTGCGCGTGCTGACCGTGCCCGCCATGCTCTGGCTGCTGCCGCTGTTCGTCCTGCACCTGCTGAGCCTGCGCATGGGAGCGCGCATGACCATGTTCGGCGCGCCGGTCATCATGATAACCCTGTGCCTGGAGGCGGGACGCCTGATCGAGTTTGCCGCAGCGGCTTTTGCCCGCCGCAGCGTCCGTTTCCCGTTCCTCGCACGCGCGCCTGTCCGGGATGCGACAGGTGAACGGCCGGCCCAGGCGCTTTCGCTCCCTGTGCGCGCGGCCGGTTGCCTGCTGTGCGTTGCGGTCTTTTCCTGGCCTTTGATCCGGCATGTCCCGGATTATTCGCAGGGACCGATTATAAGCCGTGAACAGGCCGAGGGGCTGACTTTCCTGCGCTTCAACAGCCCTGAAGACGCGATGGTCTGGAACTGGTGGGACTGGGGCTACGCCACGCACCATTTTGCCCGACGACGCTGCATCGCCGACGGCGCGCGCCACGGCGGTCCGTCGCTGTACCTGCCTGCCGCCGTCTACACGACGGAAGACCCGCGCTTTGCCCGACAAATCATCAAGTACACAGCCCTGAAAGGCGATGTGCCCGGCAATGTCTTTGCCGACCTGTCGGCGGCCGGAGCACAGCAACTGATGCGCGACCTCGGGAACAGGAGCAGGCCGCTGATACAGGCGCCCGGCATGCAGTATCTGGTCGTCGGTTTCGACCTGCTGCACCTCGGCCTTTGGGTGACGCGCTACGGGTCGTGGAACTTTGAAAACAAAACCGCGCCCGGCGCGTTGATGAACAATCTGACGCCCGCGTTGAAGTACAACGTGGACAGGGGCATTGTGCTTTCGGAAGAAAGCGGTCCCATCTACGCCTCGACCATGACCGTGTTCGACGGCAACAGCGTCGAACGCTTCGACTTCAACCGCTACGGCGCCTACCACTTCATCTTCAGCACGCGCGGGACGGAAAACAAGGACGGCGGCAACCTGCCGTTTATGCGCCGTTTCTGGCAACGTCTGCGCGGCCCGGATATTTTTTCCGGACCGGCAGGCAACAAGCTGGTCATGGACGACGTCTTCTACCACACCATGATGGTGCAGCTTTTGATACGCCCGCCCGACGATCCGGAGATCGCGCCGTATTTCAAACTGGTCTTCGACAATATCTATACGCGCATTTATCAGGTGTTGTGAAACGGAGCGCCTCGACAGGCGTATACTTCACAGCTGCCGCGTACCGATCGACTGCCGCGCACCGATCCGGGGCGCGGGAGCGCCGTGCGACCACGGAAATTTTCTCCGAAAAGTGCTTGCCGTTTGCTCCGCCAAGGGATAGAGGAACTCACAGTGTGTCCGGCATGCGACTTGCCGGTATTGCCGAGGCTTATACAGCTGTTTCAGGCGAACGGCATGAAGGTACAGGCAAAAAAGGCTTTCACCTTCGGGAAAGGTGTACGCGAACGGGCTGAAAGCCATGTTTTCGGCCTGATTCTTGCGTACACATACCCATACATACCCACAAATATATACACACGAGCGCAGGCGTTGCTTTCTTTTCCAGGGGCTACGCGGAATTGCCTCTTTTTCAGGCCCTGTTTCTTTTTTTGAAGCAGGGCTCTTTTGTCGCTTCTTTTTTCCGATTGCCCACGCCCTTTAAGAAAAAAATGCTCTCGACAATAAACTTTTTAACTCGCAGCACGTGAGAAGACCGGCAAAGTCTATGCGACTGCGACAAGGAGTAAGGGTGATGAGTACCAAAATTAGAATTATCTCCGGGTTTATTCTCATGGTCGCCATTTTGGCTGTTGTCTCAATTATCGGCTACAGCGGGCTTAACAAGGCGTCGTCACTGTTCATAAACTACGTCGGCGTTGCGCGACTCAATGTTGATACAAGCGATATGGAGAGCAATATCAATACATCAGCTTACTACTTAGAAAAATTTATGCGCTTATCGGACGTTGAAGATATGAAACGCTCGATAGCCGCTCAACAAACAGCCTTTGAATTTGCAAAACAGAGCTTGGAATACATTGCCGAACCTGAGCGGAAACAGATGATGGGTAGGGCGTCAACGCGTTTGGAGCCGTATGTAGAAGAACTCAAAAAGATGGAAAATATACTTGGACCTTGGTATCATGACTATCAGCAGATTATTCGTCCGAGTTTGAAAGCTGCGGAAAAATATCTCGGGGAAGTCGGCGATCTTGCGCTTCAGGTGAATAACATCGACTTGCTCCGTCAGACCAATGATATATGGCGTATGGTCGCCAACCTCGATGCGGCCGTCAGCAACTTTCGCGAGCGCGCCGTCGAAGCAAATGCCGCTGCAGTCGACAGGCTTCTGGATCAGGGGAAAACCCTCAATGACCATTTCGGCGCAGCACTCACCACAGAAGAAGGCCGGCGCAAATTTTCCGGATATCAGACGCATTATAGTGCAATTGCCGACACATACCGGAAAAACAGGCAGCAGGTCATTCGTGCCGAGGAAATATTGCAGAATACCTATAAGTGGGATGCCGAGCTGACCGAAATCAGCACCACTTTGAGCGAGGGGGCCGCTGCAGATCAGAGCAAAACGCAAGCCGAGATTATCGCTTCTAATGAGAGATCCCTGGTTGTCATGCTTGCGTCTTCAGCCGGCGGCATTCTCCTCGGCATACTTTTCGCCGTATATATTATTGCCAAGCTGATAACGGTACTTCAAAAGATCGCAACATTCGCGGAGGCTATAGCCAAAGGTGATTTTGAATATAATGTCCTCATTAATGAAAAAGGCGAAATACAAAAATTGGTTAATGCCATGCGTACAATACCGAGTGTTCTGAAAGATATTTTGGATACATATAAACGATTGGCATATGATATCCAATATGGAAGGATACAAAGCCAGGCGGATGCCGCGCATTTCAAGGGAAGCTTTGCAACATTGATCGAAGGAACAAATAATATCGTAAGTAATTTGCGCGATATTATCGACAATATACCGACACCGGTACTCCTGATGAACAAAGATACCAAGGCCGAATACCTTAATCGACAAGCCATGGCAATAGCCGGCGTCGACGGGGTCGGGAAAACATGCAGGCAGCTTTTTAACCGTGACGATACAGACACTCCCAACGATGCGTTGCGAAAAGCGATCGACGCAAAACAACCGGCTACTGCAGAAACGCGTTGTCACCCCAAAGGGAAAGATGTGGATATAACCTACACCTCGTTGCCCATACTCGATAATGACGGCAAGCTTACTATGGTTCTGCAGCTTATCACCGACCTGACGGCAATAAAAGAAACCGAGCGCACCATAAAAAATGTCGCCGATCAGGCATCTGGCATATCAGGTCGCGTAGCAGCGGCATCGGAAGAACTCTCCGCTCAGATTGAGCAAGTATCGCGCGGAGCTGAGACGCAACGCATGCGCATTGAGTCTACGGCGAGCGCCATGAGCGAAATGAACTCCACTGTTCTGGAAGTTGCGCGCAATGCCGCGCAGGCGTCGGATCAAACCGGTCTGACGCGCGACAAGGCCCGAAACGGGGCCAAGCTGGTCAATCAGGTGGTGTCGGCCATCAACAACGTGAACAGCGTTGCCGCGACTCTGCAGAACAACATGAGAGAACTCGGCACCTTGGCCGAGAGTATCGGCAACGTGATGAACGTTATTTCGGATATTGCCGACCAGACCAACCTTCTGGCCCTGAACGCCGCGATTGAGGCGGCCAGGGCGGGCGAGGCCGGCCGCGGATTTGCCGTGGTGGCCGACGAAGTGCGCAAGCTGGCGGAAAAAACCATGTCCGCCACACAGGAAGTCGGCAGCAGCATCAACGCCATACAGATGTCGGCCAAGGGCAACATTGAGGAAGTCGGCTCGGCGGTCGCCAGTATAAGCGAAGCCACAGCGCTGGCCGATTCCTCCGGCGAAGCCCTGAAGGAAATTGTCGATCTGGCGTCGGCCAGTTCTTCGGTCGTGACTTCCATTGCCACGGCCGCGGAAGAACAAAGCTCGACTTCCGAAGAAATCAACCATTCCGTTGAGGAGATACACCGCATTGTCAACGACACGACAAGCGGCATGGTGCAATCTGCCGCCGCGGTTCAGGAATTGTCGCAAATGGCGCAAGAATTGAACCGTGTTATGGGGCAGTTGACGCAACAATAGAGCGTTTCAACTTTGCGAATGTGTGTTCCCGATGAGGGGGTCCGGGGGAAATCATTTCCCCCGGCCGCCGGAGGCATATACAATCAATGTTAACTTGCTCTATCCCGAGGGACGCCGCCCGGCAATCTTTCCCTCCGGGCGCGGCTTGACATGCGCACTCAGTCGGCCACGACGAAATTGCCGGGATAGGCGGCATCCAGGGAATCCGATGCCTGTTCGGCACGGTTCAGACCGGAATACGGCCCGGCCTGAACACGGAACAGCCCGACATTTTCGGCGTAGGCCGTGCGCGCTCCGAGTCCGCTCTGTCGCAGCCTGCCGGCCAGACGTTCGGCATTGGATTTATTGGCAAAGGCCCCGACCTGCACATAAAAGTTCCCGCCCAGATCGCCGTCCTTGAGTCCGGGCACCTGTCCCTGCGTTTGCAGAACGACCGGCGCCGTGCCCTTGGCAATCATGCCTATGCGTTCCGCCGCCGTGCGCGTGAGGTCTATGACGCGGTTGCCCACAAAGGGGCCGCGGTCGTTGATGCGCACGACCACGGATTTACCGTTTTCTTTGTTGGTGACCAGCACTTTGGTGCCGAAAGGCAGCAATTTGTGGGCCGCCGTCATGCCGTACATGTCGTATTTCTCGCCGTTGGCCGTCTGCTTCCCATGGAAATCAGGGCCGTACCAGGAGGCGATGCCTTCCTCGCGGAAACCGTGCGAGGAAAGCATGGGGTAATAGGTCTTGCCTGCGACCGTGTATGGTTTGGTACCGCGCGCGCCCTTGGGCACGCTCACTCCGCCGGGAGCCATGGTGGGTTCCTGCCCGCTGCCTCGCAGAGAGCAACCGGCTGAAACGCAGACAAGGAACGCAAGGAGGAGCAGGGCGAGAGCCCGCACAGGCGCTGCACCCGCCTCCCGCTTCCGGTTTCGCGGTAACACCGGGCATCCGCCGGCAATCCCCGGACGGCCTGCAGCCTCTCTGCTCAGGGAGATCCCCGCTTGACGCCCGGCAACGCCGGGCATACCGTCACGAACATCCTTCCCTTCGGGGAGGAAACATGCAGGTCGACCCCTTGTCCGCCGGGGCGGCATCGCTCGGCGCACGGGATCTGATGTGGAGTAAACCATGATTGCGTCTCCCCGTAAGGTGCTGGGTGTGCTGGGCGGCATGGGGCCTGCGGCATCGGCGGAATTCATGCGCCTGTTGGCTGCGCGCGCCCCGGCGCGCAAAGATCAGGAACACCCCGTCGTCTATTTGCTGTCCGATGCCCGCGTACCCGACCGCACGGCTGCGCTGGCCGGAACAGGGCCGGACCCCGAAGCGCGCCTGAAGGCGGGCATGCAAACGCTGCTGGCCTGGGGGGCGGATATCCTGGCCTGCCCCTGCAACACGGCGCATGCCTTTATCGACCGTTTCGCCGACACGCTCGGCGCGCCCCTCGTACACATCGTGCAGGCAAGCCTGGCCGCCGCGCGCGAAAAAAATCCCGACGGGGCATGGCTGCTGGCCACCACGGGGGTGGAGCGCAGCGGTCTGTACGCCGACTACGCGCGCCGCGCGGGCTATGCCCTGCATACCGTCGGGGCGGAACGGCAGGAGCGCGTGCAACACTGCGTGGAACTGGTCAAAGCCGGCGATACGGCCGGGGCTGCGGCCCTGTTGCGGGATATTGCCGACGCCCTGCTGCGGGAAAAAAACCTCCCGCTGCTGACGGCCTGCACCGAACTGCCCCTGGCCTATGACGCCTCCGGGCTGCCCGCGGAAAACGCCGTTTCCAGCCTGACCGCCCTGGCCGACGCCTGCCTGAAGATGCTGTACGCCGACCCCGACTGATTGCGTGTCCTCAGGCAAAGACCGGGTCGGCAAGCGCTTTGGCGGCCGCCTCGTTGGCGGGGTTGAGGCGCCGGGCTGTTTCAAGGCATTCTTTGGCTTTGTCTTTCCGCCCGTTTTTCAGGAGCACATAGCCCATATTGAAGGCCACGGTATCCGAGGTATCGGCAAAGCGCGCATTAAGCGCCAAAGCTTTTTCCACGCACCGGCCGGCATCGGCCATCTGTTCGCCCTGGGCATAGGCCATGCCCAGGTTGTAGTGCAGGCCGGCGTCCTTGGGAGCTATCTGCATGGCGCGCCTGTATTCCGTGACCGCCTCCCGCCATTTGCCCTGTCTGCGCAGGTTGATGCCGAGTTGGTTGAAAATACGCAGGTCTTCCATGCTGTAGACTTCCTGTTTCACGGCAAGGGCCTTGCGCAGAAACAGTTCCGAGCGCGCCGGGTCTTTGGCCGCGTAAATGGAAGCGACGCGTTCGGCCATGGACACCATAATGTCCATGGCTTCCTTGGCGGCCTGATCAACGACATATTCAAAGAGAACCTGAGCCTGCTCGTTACGGCCGAGTTGCAGATTGAGTTCGCCCATGCCGATCTTGCGTTCCAGGTTCAAAGGGGAAAGAGAGTCAAGCTGCTCAAGGTAGTTGAGGCATTCTTCGAGAGCGCCTGTGGCTTCGGCCAGCGCAGCCAGTTTGCGCAGGGGTTCAAGATACAATCCCGCGCCTTCTGCGGCCTGCATAAACGCCTGTTTTGCAGCCTCCGTGTTGCCCAGCGCCGTTTCCGCATCGCCCAGCACCATCAGCCCGGCAGCACTGCCCGGCTTGAGTTCAAGAATGCGGTTCGCCGCCAGCCGGGCTTTTTCCGGCTCGCCCGTCTGCAGGAAACTTTTTGCGGTGTCGATAGCATGTCCCAGCTCGGTCTGCGGCTTCAAAGTAAAGGCCGCCTTTTCCACAATGGTGTCGGAAGACACGGGCCGGGCGATGAAATTGTCCGCGCCGACTTCGTGCAGGTAGACGATACGGTCGCGCTCCATGCCCGTCGTCAGCACCAGGACGGGCGACTTCGGGAAGCTCTCCTTGATCTCCCGGATCCTGGGCGTCATGTCGTTGCCGCGGAACAGCCGTTCGATAACGACAAAGGTCCGGAACCCGCCGGCGTCGCGCTCTTTGATGATTTTGAAAAGTTTCTCGGTATTCGGCAGGGTGAGAAAGGCATTGTCCGCCGCAAAACCCAGCCTGCCGACCACCACGGTGCGAAAAAGCTTGATAAAGGACTGGTCGTCCGTCACCAGCGTAAAAAAACCCTGCTCCTTGCGCAGGAACTCCGCCACGGTCTTTTCATAGGCGGCGGTTTTCAGTTGTGCGGGTGAGGCGCCCCGTGTGGTGCCCAACGGGGTGGGCAGGGGGGCGGGCTGAGGGGTAGTCGCATCCATTATCCGTCATCTCCCGGCGGCGGGTCGGGGACCGTCCCCGGCCGAGGCCGCGCGTTTCGCCATGTACATATACTGTCCGACTCCGGAGTCAAGTATTTTCTCTGCCTGCGTTGCACTGTAGAGGTATCGCCTGCAGGAAATGTACAATATCCCTGATTTCCTCTTCCATGCGGTCCCGGAAAGTGATGCCGAGTACCGACCTCAGGGCTGTGTTGTCGACTTCGAGGGTCGTTTGCCTTGTCCTTTCCGGCGCTGCGTAAACCACTGCAATTTGCCTGCCCGTGACGGCCGACACAGTTTTTGCCGTGAGCGCGGCGACTTCCCCGATACTCCGGCTCTTCCCCGACGAAACATTGAAGGTGCGGCCCGCCTGATCCTTTCTGCGCATAAGGGCTTCAATAACCCGGCAATAGTCGCCGAGCCAGACGAAATCGCGCCGGGTGGACGGGTCCGAGCGCAGATGCAGCACGCCGTCCCGCACGGCGCTTGCGCACAGATCGTTCAGCAGGAGTCGTCTGTCGACGCCGCCCGGCGATTTCGGGGCTCCGTATCCGTTGCTCAGACGCAGTATGACGCAGGGCAGATCGTGCGCGCGCGTGAACATGCGGCAGTATTCCTCGGCGAACAGGTGCGTCGCCGCGTAATCGTTCACGGGCATGACCGGACTTTCCTCGGTGATGCGCCCGCTGTTCCGCCCGTAAACATGAATGGTGCTGCAATAGACGACAAGCGG
>JAITDR010000083.1 GCA_031282465.1 Desulfovibrio sp. | reverse complement strand
AAGGTCTTCCCGAACAGCCAACTCGGCAAAGAAAACGCCTACATCGCCAACACCCGGCGCGGCACCATCCAGATGTGCGCAACCGGCACGCAGACCTCGGCCCTGTTCCCGGCCATGGCCATGCTCGAAACCCCCATGCTTTTCGATAACCTGGATCACGCCCGGCGCGCCATGAACGGCAAAACCTTTGAACTCATCAACCAAGGATTCCCGGAAAAATCCGGCCTGCGCACCCTGAACGCCTTCCCCTTGGGCTTCCGTCACTTCTATTCCAAAAAACCCCTCAAAAGCATGGACGACCTGAAAGGGCTGAAAATGCGCGTACCCAACATCCCCCTTTATGTGAACTTCGCCAAGGAATGCGGCATAAGCGGGCAGCCCATGCCCTTCGCCGAGGTGCCGGCCGCCCTGGACCAGGGCGTCATCGACGGCGGCGACAGCCCCCTCGCCGACATCACGGCCCTCAAAATGTATGAAATTACCCCGAATATCACATTGAGCGGACATATCCTCGTCATCCATTCCCTGTACATCAACGAGGAATTTTACCGGGGCCTGCCGGAACAGGACAGGAAATGGTTTGATCAGGCGGCGCAGGACTCCGCCGACCACGTGTGGGATCTGATGGCCGATCTTGAACAGAAAGCCGTGAAGAGCATCGCCGAGGGCGGAGGTAAGATCTCCGAACCCTCGCCTGAATTCCGCGCGGCCATGGCGGAAGCCGGCAAAAGAAGCTGGAAGCTCTTCTACGACACCGTGCCTAATGCCAAGGAAATCCTGGACAGCGCCGCCTCATACAAATAACGGACGCCGGCCCGCCGGCATGCGTGCTTTCGCGGTCTCCCCGGCCCGTATCGGCCCCGGGAAAACCGCGTCCGGCGCATTCCCTCGCCGCTTGAAGCAAAGTAAGAGCATACTCGGTTGTACCACGCATAATGAGATGCTCCCCGCACGGCATAGTGCAAAGCATCACACGGAGAGAACACCGCTGCCGGGTTGAGATGTTCCCCGCGGGGCACGGAGCAAAGGCTTCCCTGACATCCGGAAGCCGTCCGGAGCAGTCTTCGGACAATCGGCTCGTGAAGGCCCCTGCGTTTCCCTTCACTTCTGAAACTTCAGGGAGTCGGCTATGGACGGCAAAGCCTCAAGCGGGATCGGGGGCACTACCCCGACACATGCTGCGCAAGCGCCGGCGACAAAAAGCGAAACAAGGGGCGAAGTGCTGTTCCAGGTGTTCTGCGCGGTGATTTTTCTCGGCATGATCGGCCTCGTATTCTACAATGCTTTCCTCCGCTATGCCTTCGGCTCCAGTTTTGCTCCCAGCGAGGAATGGGCGCGTTTTCTGTTTATTTACATCACTTTCTTCGGGGCAATCGAGGCTTTTTACCGCAACAAGCATATCGCCGTGGACCTCTTTGTGGGGTTGACCTCCGGCGCAACACGCAAAGCCCTGGATATCGCGGCCTCCCTGCTGACTTTGGCCGTCCTGGCCTTTCTGCTCTGGGGCGGCATCGTATTTCTCCAACAGACCATGGATACCTATTCTGTGGCTACCAACGTCAATATGGGCTTCATCAACGGCACGCTGCCCGTCATGGCGGCCGCGGCGCTGGTCATACGGGGCAGAGATTTCATCCGCCTGCTGCGCAAGCCGGCGAGTGAGTTTACCAGGGCAGGGGCTCCCACGCTTGAAGAACTGCTGGACAAGGAGTGATCTGTGGAACAGATCGGCTGGTTTTTCGGAAGCCTTTTTTTCTTCCTGGCTCTGGGCATTCCCATATCCATGGTCCTTGCAATCTGCTCTGTGGTGCTCATGTTTACGGCGGACGCATGGGACGTGATGACCATCCCCAACAGCATGCTGGACGGCGCCGACAACTTTCCGCTTATGGCCATTCCCTTTTTCGTCTTCGCCGGGGAAATCATGGCCGCAGGGGGGCTGTCCAAGCGCGTAGTGCAGCTTGCCCAGATCATCATCGGGCGTGTAAAGGGCGGACTCGGCTATGCGGCCATCATGGCCAGCATCATTTTCGCCGGACTGATGGGCAGTTCCGTCGGTGAAGCAGCCGCGCTCGGAGGGTTGCTGCTGCCCATGATGAAAGAAGCAGGCTACGACCACGGCCGAGCGGGCGGCATCATCGCCTCCGGCGCCATACTAGGCCCCATCATCCCGCCCAGTACCAACTTCATCATCCTCGGGGCCACGGTCAGCCTGTCCGTCACCAAATTGTTCATGATCGGACTCTTCCCCGGTCTTATGCTCGGTCTGGGTCTGATGATCGTTTGGCGGTTCATCGTGCGTAAAGACGGCTACACCGAGGTGCTGACCTTTACCCGGCAGGAATGCATAACCATACTCAAAGATGCCAGCCCGGCCTTCATGTTGCCCGTCCTGCTGCTCGGCGGCATCCGCTTCGGCGTGTTCACGCCCACGGAAGGCGGTGCTTTCACCGCCGTGTTCGCCATAGCGGTGTGCATGCTCTGGTACCGGGAACTTTCCTTGCGCGAACTGTTGCGCGTCAGCGCGACCGCGGCGCG
Source organism: Desulfovibrio sp. (assembly GCA_031282465.1). Taxonomy (GTDB): domain Bacteria; phylum Desulfobacterota; class Desulfovibrionia; order Desulfovibrionales; family Desulfovibrionaceae; genus Frigididesulfovibrio. Next base: position 2,118 of record JAITDR010000083.1, on the reverse strand, counting down.
CACCACCTCGGTTGTCATGCTCATCGTGGCCACAGCCACGGCCGTCGGCTACTTCATCACCCTGGCCCAGATACCGACGCACATCGCAAGCCTGTTTTCGGGCTTTATCGACTCACCGAACCTCCTGCTGACTATTATCATGATTTTCCTGCTCTTGGCGGGCATGGTCATGGATCTCACCCCCAACGTACTGATTTTCGCCCCGGTGTTTTATCCCCTGATCCAGCAGGCGGGGATTGATCCCTACCATTTCGGCCTGCTCTTCATCCTCAACCTGGGCATAGGGGTCATCACCCCGCCTGTAGGCACAGTGCTCTATGTGGTCTGCGGCATAGGCAACATTTCGCTCATGCAACTGGTGAGCAAAATGTTGCCCTTCGTCCTGGTGGAGGTAACCATACTTTTCCTGCTGGCGTACTTCCCCAAACTGTCGCTCATTCCCATGAGCTGGCTGATTTAGAGGTCTCATGCCGTGTTTCGAGCGTAACCGGCGGGCCGCGCCCCCCGCAGCCCACCACAAGCCGCTCCGGGCAAATCCCGGAACCATCCTCGGCAAACGCTGCTTCGTGCTTGACCTTGACGGCACAGTCTACCTCGGGGACCGACCCATCAAGGGCGCGGTCGAATTTATCCGGCGCGCATGGGGAACCTGTGATTTTTATTTTCTGAGCAACAATACGTCCCGAGGGCCTGCCGCCTACATAAAAAAACTCGAGGGTATGGGCATCCCGGCCGAAGCCGGGCAACTGCTTTCCCCCACCCTGCCGCTTGTCGCCTACTTGCGCGAAACCGGCATTGAAAGAGCTTACCTTGTCGGCAACCGTGATTACGGCGCAGCCCTTGCCGAGGCCATGCCCGAACTGCGCCTCGGCCCGGAAGACGCCCAGGCCGTCATCCTGGCCTACGATACGGAACTGACCTATGAGAAATTGCGGATTTCCGCGCACTTGCTGCAAAAACCGGAAACCGTCTACCTGGCCACCCACCCGGATCTGGTCTGCCCCGACCCGGAAGGTCCCCTGCCGGATGTCGGCAGTTTCACCGCCCTCTATGAAAAAGCCGTCGGGCGGTTGCCGGAGCGAATTTTCGGCAAACCCGACCCGGCCGTACTCGGGCCGTTGCCTGCCCTGTACCCGCACGAAACAATGGTCATCGCGGGGGACAGGCTGAGTACGGACAAAAAACTGGCCGACAACGCCGGCATAGATTTTATCCTGGTCCTGAGCGGCGAGGCGAAAGAAGAGGATCTGCGCGGCGAAGAACGCCTGCCTTGGCGCACGGTGCGCGACTTGGGTGAACTGGCGGAGGACGGCGTATGACGGGCGGGCGCGAAGTCCGCGTTGTGATTATCGGCGGAGGGGCGACCGGAACCGGCGCGGCGCGCGATCTCGCCGTGCGCGGCATCCCCGCCCTGCTTCTCGAACAGGGCGATCTCTGCACCGGCGCCAGTTCACGCTTCCACGGCCTGCTGCACAGCGGAGCGCGATACGCTGTGGGGGACCCGGAAGCCGCGCGCGAGTGCATTGAGGAAAACAGGATACTGCGCCGCATAGCGCCCGCCTGCATTGAAGAATGTGAAGGCTGGTTCGTACGTACCCCGGAAGACGACCCGGTTTTCGAAGCCCGCTGGACGGAAGCCTGCCGAGCCAGCGGCATAGAAGCCCTGCCGGTCGACCTCAAGGAAGCGCGCCGCCTGGAACGCGCTCTGACCCCTGAGGCGCGGGCCGTGTACCGCGTGCCGGATTCCGCCGTGGACGGTTTCCGCATGGTCCGGCACAACGCCATGGCCGCCCTGCGTCTCGGCGGGCAGATTTATACCTACACGCGTGTCACAGGCATAGATGTCGAACAGGGCGCGGTACGCGGGGTCTGGGCCGAAGGCTTCGGCATCGGTGAAACGCGCTTTATTCCCTGCGAATACGTCATCAACGCGGCCGGCGCCTGGGCGGGCGCAACGGCGGCTCTGGCCGGCGTGGATGTACCCGTATCCCCCGACAGAGGGCTGTTGCTCGCCTTCAACCACCGCTTTGTCGAACGGGTGGTGAACAGGTTGCGCAAGGCGACGGACGGGGATATTTTCGTCCCGCACGGAACTGTCGTCATTTTCGGCACCACATC